>JBDRHL010000168.1:0-5910 GCA_043816955.1 Planctomycetota bacterium
CAAGCGTCTGACTTACAAGCGAGATTATGAAGAAGGCAAAACCGTATTTACGGCTAAACCCCATAAAGGTCAGGAAGAATATGTTCGCCAATTGCGGATGCGACTAAGGAACCTACGAAACAAATAGCATTCTTCTTCTCCGGGTCAGCCTCGGCTTCGGCTGGGGCTGGCCTTTTTTTTTCTGAAAAACCTTCTTGACAGACTTGACTTTCCCTGTTATTTATGGAAGTATGAGCTGGCAAAAACAACAATCTATCCTTGCCAAAATAGAGCAAGCTCGGCTTGCCAGCTCTCTTGCTCTTTTTGTGAAAAGGCCCAAAACTGAGCGAACTGGCCTTACCAGGTCACTTGCTCGGCCCTTTGGGCTTTCTTTTTTAATGCTGAGAAATACTGTTTTAGGGCGAGCATTCGGCCACTCGCGAAATCAGAAGGCCGTACAAATCCTACGGTGTCGAAACACCGTTAGCACGGGACATACCCCGTCAAAGCAGCAGCGTCCGTACGACAGGACGTGGGCACAAACGCATTTTGACCGGAAAAACTCTTTATCATCCAGGCTACGTCTGACGAGCGACCTGGGCTGCCAAGTATATCCGGGTTTTCGGCGTTTTTCCTAAAACAGTCATAGAATACATTAAGACTGACAAAGACAAAGGGAAATAATCTCGGAGTTATTTGGCAGCATAAACGGTCGGCTTTAAATTCTAGGAAGATGATGAAAAATATCAAACACGTTGTATCTGGTCAACATTGCCATTACGTCATATACAACAATAGTTTATATCAGATTATGGCTGTTTTGGCCGGTTTCCGTGTGGATGAAAGGCAACACGGACTGACTTATCCAGTTTATGTTCTGATTTTATATCTGTTGTCTGCATAGCTACTTATAACAATCTTTCAAAAAGCTCCTGCTCTAGCACGTGGATTGCTTGTATAGATTGGCAGGAAAGGAAAACACAATGGAACAACTAAAAGAAGGGTCAACAATGCCCCCAGAATCTCAACCGTTAGCCGAGGCGATTACTCCTGCGATTTCTCGCAGGCTGGATGATATGAACTCAAAGCGGAAGGCATGGGTTATCAAACGAGCTTCTGACACGCCAGAAACCCTCCAGAGAAGCTATTTGAAGGCTGCATGTAAATTGGGTTCCCCACGGTCCGCTATTAAGGCGTTTTGTATTATGTGCTGTGGCTGGCAACGGGGAGAAGTTGCTCAATGCACATCCTGGAATTGTCCATTGTGGGCATGGCGGCCTTTTCAGAATGGAGCAAAAGATGCCTAGTGTAACTCACAGCCGCAAGACTGACCCGCAGACGAGCCTTGACGCCGGCGACAGACACGAGCGATCCGGCCATGCTGAGGCCCACAGGCAGCGTTGTGAGATGGCTGTGTTCCAGAATCCAGGCATGACAGCAAGGACCATAGCAAAAATAGCCGATGTAGAACGACATGAGGCATCTCGGCGTCTACCGGAGCTTAGGACGGATGGGCAAGTTAGGCACTGTAGGAAATGTAGTGAAAGATGGAACGTTTGTGAGCCGAAAGCCTGTACAGAGGGGCCGGAAATTGTCAATTCTGAAATGATCTGGTATCACAAAACCTATGAGCCGCCTCTAGAAGCGGGCGAACAAGGAGAACTGTTCCAATGACATTTGAACGTTTTTTACAAACAGAACACGACTTGGAGATAGTTGATTTCGCTCAGCGGGGTATGATTGAGACCCGCAAGATGATTGGCGAATTGTATCTGGAGTATCTGCGGTCGTTGAATAATCACATGCCCGCCAGCCGGACGTTGGGATTTCTGGACGGCCTCGAATTTACTAAGGAAGTCATGGCCTACATGCACATGGCACAAAAGGTAAGAGAGGAAGCAGAGCGTGAAAACGAACCTGAAGTATAACCCCGGTCCGTGGGATGATGGACCAAATCCGCCAGTAAAGGAGAATATCATGAGTTATGAACAATCCGAAATAAAATGTGATTGGTGTAGCAAGGTTATTGAAAATGGTACTGACGTAGCCTGTAAGAGTTGCTATGAAGAACAAGAAGGTGCCGCATATGAATTGAAACACGAAGTCGCACGGCTGGAAGATATTATTTATCGCATGGAAGAAAAGGAGATTGCCGATGAGACAAGTAATAAACCCACCAGATGATGACACAATTTTGCAGAAATACGACGATTCGTTAACTCCGGGCGTGTTTGAAGATTTTGATGAATATACCGAGCCGGAAGTTATTGATGTTGACTATGGCGAACGTCGAACTTTAGTAAGAGTTACTGTCGATAAATGGATCGAGTGGTAAAATAAGGAAAATCCAATGACAACTAAGGAAGCGTTTGACAAAATTGAGCAGGCTTATTCCTGTGGTTACATTGCTGTTCAAGAAGTGTATGAACGATGTGCTAGTAAAACTAAGAGTTATGTCAATCTGATAACTCAATATCGCGAGTTGAGGGAGATACCATCGGATGAGCTAGCAAAGGCCGTCGATCTGTTAATTAGTATTGCACCTGCAAAGGAACCTATACAATGACCTCCTATAATGTCAATCACAAAGCCCTTGTGTCTGCCTGGACCGTCATTATCTGTATCTGCATATCGGCAGTGTTGGCAACGTATCTTATTGCTAGCTCCTTTCTCTCGCGGGGCCGTGTTATCTCTGAGCAAAACCTCGATGCGGCCCCCTGTGTAATCCCGGAAGGTCCTGCGTGTAGCGTATCCCCCCCTACGCAAGTGGGGCCTTCCGATATAACGTTGGAGCCAGCACACAGAAAACCAGAAAAAATTACGGGAATAACTATAACAACGGACGAAACCCTCGATTATTGGACTATATTAGTAACAGAAGATGGCGTCGTTGAGTTCTATCTTCCAAACACTCCGACAATTACACTGAATGGACATGACCTTATTGCTACTCACGAAGCGGTTGGAGAGCCTTCTATTTCTCTTTTTGAGGCCATTGCTATGGTAGAAAGCGGGGGCGACAATTGGGCTATTGGGGATGGGGGCAAAAGTAGAGGACGCTATCAGATTTCACGGGCGTTTTGGACTGACGGAGTTCACCAGATAATAGATGAGACAAGAGATAATGGAAAAGCGTGGGTTTTGAATTGGCTAGCGTTGGATTACGATAAATTTGTGGATGATCCAAATTCCTGTCAAGTTATAATGAAAGCCTACTGGCGTAAATATAATGCAACTACGAATGAGGAAAGATGCCGCATCTTGAACGGGGGGCCAAACGGAATGCAGAAAGAATCGACAAAAGCCTATTGGCTGAAAATCCAGAAATATATGGACCAAAACAAAGGAAAATGAAATGGCTGAAAGAACCGAGAAAATTAGGGAATGTGACGCTCGTAACCGTCAGGGTATGGTTTGCCGGAAACGCACAGGAACAGAGAAGTACAAACTGCAAATAGCGGTTGTAACAAACCCAACCGATCCAGACGATGCACCAATTCATGAGGTATTGGTGGACATTCAGGGTGAACTTTGCAATCGGCATTTTGTTAGCCTGATCAAGAAAATCAAGATGTCGTTTGGGCAGGAATAAGAAGATGCCCCGCTGCGACCAACAGTGTAGTGCCCGTGTTAACCTGTGATTAATGTTCGACGGGCCAGCGGGGCAGCGAACAAACCAGCCTAAACGGGAGTCGGAGCGATTAGGACCCCTACCGGCTCCCAAGGCTGGGCATATAAAAAGGAAAATTGATATGTGGCAGATTGTAGCATTGTGTCTAACAGGTTTAATAGTGGGTTTCTGTTTTGAACACTGGAGAACGAAACGAAAATATATCAAAGCGTCGAAACGTTGGTCGGCAATGGCCGAGCTTCTTGGACCACCAAAAAGCAGTTCTTAAAGGAGAATAAGATTATGGCTATGGAACTTAAACAGGCACGTGCTCCGGCGTACCTAAAACTGGCATTCTATGGTACGGCGGGCAGTGGGAAAACGTACACGGCGGCAATAATGTTATCGCAATTCATAAAAGAATATGCGCCGGATTTGCAACTGGCCATGTTCGATACCGAAGGTGGAGCTGGCTTTATCGCCGAAATAGTCCAGGAATTGAGCGGCAAGCCGTTAATGTCAATCGCCGCTACGTCCTTTGGCGAACTCCGAGAGTTTTTGACTATTTGTCCAGGCAAATACATTGGCCTGATAGACTCTGCTACGCATCCTTGGCGAACTTTATGCGAAGATTATCTAGATTCTAAACGGTCCAGAGTTAAGGGTGCTGGTGGCAATCCTGAGACTACCCGCCTGGCTCTGGCCGACTGGGGCCCGATAAAAGAAATCTGGAATAAGGGCTTTTCAGACCCGTACAAATATCTGCCAGCACACTTTTGTTACTGTGGGCGTGCAGGGGATAAATGGGAAACGATCGAAGATGAGGAAGGCAATAAGAAACTGGAATCTACTGGCACACGCATGAAAATCGAATCGGAATCGGCTTACGAGCCGAGCCTGTTGATTGAGATGATCCTATCACCTAACCCGTTATATGCACAAAAGAAATCCGGTAATCAGTGGCTGCACCGGGCCGAGGTAGTCAAGGACCGACATCACTTGCTTACTGGTCAGGTTTGCAATAACCCGGATTTGCGGTTTATAAAATCGCATGTTGACTTTCTTATAGGCGGCGAACACCAAGCCCCAAACACAAAACCGCCAGTTACATTCAAGCCTGGAGAAGGGAGAAACTGGGAAACAATCAAAAAGCAGCGACAAGCAATTTTAGAGGAGATTAAAGACGATTTGCTATTGGCGTTCCCCGGTCAAACAGCAGCCGAGAAAAAAGCCAAAGTGTCTCTATTGCGGAAAGCGTTTGAAACATCGTCGTGGTCTGCCCTGGAAAACGACGACAAGCATTTTTCCGTAAAAGTATTGAAAATAGGCCGTGATAAGCTACAAACCCTGATTAGCGAAATTAAGGAGGTCGACAATGCCAAGAACAGCGAATGACATACCTATGACAAGCGGCGTAAACTTTCCACCGCCGGGGAAATATATATGCCGGTGTTTGGCTGCTGCGCCCCAGAAATCCAAGGTAAAAAAAACTCCGCTGGTTCTGTTGACTTTTACAACACAGGACGCAATGTACCAATTCTCGGACCCTGTTTTTGTTACGGGCAAGGCTATAAACAGATTGATGCTTGTTGCCAGTCGATTGTGTCAGATTCCTGGCGATACGCCTTTGAGCGATGACGACTTCGAGGCCGCAAAGCAATTAGCTAGATATATTGTCGATAATGCCCCAAGCAATGATGTACTTATCACAATCGAAGAACAAACAGAAGAATATATGGTTGAGCAGGGGCCAGACATAGGCCAGAAAAAACAGCGGAAAAGAAGGCGAGTTGCTTTTAGTGGCTATGAACAGTTGCCGGAACCTATGGAGCAACAACCCGCTACAGACGAAAGCGATCTCCCCTTTTAGATAGGAACCCAGAATGACTGAGCCAGGGAAGGTCAACATAATCAAATTCGCCGTCCGAGGCAGACCAATTCCAAAAGGCAGTAAGAAATTTATTGGCAGGACAAAGAAAGGCTATGGCATAGTAATCGATGCAAATAAGAACACAAAACCTTGGCAGAACCTTATCAAGATGATAGCCGCTGATTATGCCCCCTCAGGAGGCCCCTGGAGCGGGCCTGTAGGAATGAAACTACGGTTCTGGATGCTCAAGCCGGCTAAGATACCAAAGGACAGGTTGGGCTATCCTACTACCCGTCCCGATAGTCTCAAGCTTGCTAGGGCAGTTGAGGATGCATTGTCGGGCATTATCTACAAAGACGATTCCCAAGTTGTTGACCTGCACATAGAAAAACGCTACGGTCCGGTAGGCGTAGATGTAGAAGTGTCGAGGATTACAGCTAATTTTTACTAA
>JBDRHL010000169.1:0-40247 GCA_043816955.1 Planctomycetota bacterium
TGCTACTGCCCGGAAGTTTTTGGGAATCATATATCAAACATTGAAGAACGACTGGATATTTGAGGATTTCCCAAACTTTGTAATCGCAAATACTTAACGTAAAAATAAATGAAAATTGGAGTAGACTTTTAACATAGGAGATGGCCATGGGAATTACAGAAAAATACACAATCAGGGAAATGAGATCGAAGTTTTCGCTATCGGCTAGACGTATGGTGTGGCAGTTGTACCGATTTGAGAAGATAGTTGAGCCTGCTGGTATTACGGGTAGGCGGGTACTGGAGATTGGTGCGGGGACGGGTATTTTCAGTTGCCTGCTGTCTCTGAGCGGTGCCAAAAGTGTTACGTCGCTGGAACCGGAGCTGGCAGGGCACAGCAACGGCGCATTCAAGCAGTTTTATTCAAATATAGCAGAGTTTGATCTGAGGAATATTTCACTTCTTAAGGAGACTTTTCAGGATTTTGGGGCATCAGACAATAGCTTTGACCTGATTTTGAGTGTCGCATCGATCAATCACCTGGAAGAGAGTGCGTGTAAGGTTTTGCATCGCGACGCAGAGGCACAAAAAATATATCGTGATTTGTTTTTGAAATTTTATAATCTGCTGGACAAGGGCGGGAAGATTGTGATTTCGGATTGCGGACGACGGAACCTTTTTTCGTGGCCTGAAAAGTACCTGCATATGAAGAATCCTGTAGCACCAGATATAGAGTGGGCCAAGCACCAGCAGCCGAGTTTGTGGGCGAAGATGTTGAAGGAAACGGGTTTTGAAAAGGTTGATTGGAGGTGGTTGTTTCCGTATAAATTTTACGGATTGGAGAAGTTTCTGAACAGCGCTGTGATGGCTTATGTGACAACATCGTTTTTTGTTTTGTCAGGCGAAAAATGAAATTTGTGTTGGGGGTATTGGGGAAATGGATGAAGCTGTTAAACAGTGTCCGCTTAAGATCGAGATCTCTTAAAATACATCCGCCTCAAAAATAGTACGATTATTAAGGGAAAATGCTATGGCTCAATTACGACTTTCGACACAAGATTATCTGGATTCAAATGCATCAGGTCGTGCTTTTGCCATTATTCTGATCGTTTTATGTCATATTCCAGCAACACACCGCTTCTGGGAACCTTTGAGTCCTTTTATAAGCGGGGGCAAACTGGCGGTATCATTATTCTGTTTTTACTCCGGCTTATTGTTACAATACCAGTTGTATCATAAAAAGGGTAATTTTGAAATAAAGCCTTGGCTGCTGAAAAGATTCCTGAGACTTTATCCGTCATACTGGATTGGTCTGGCGGTTACTCTTATTGTTTCATGTCTGCTGAAGAAAAAAGTTTATACACTTACTACGATATTTCTGAATTTTCTGGGCATACCTCTTCTTTTCGGTCAGCCGGTCATCTCGGCAGGTTACGGCGGGCCGTATTGGTTTATATCACTTATTATACTCTGCTATATTTTGTTCATTTTTGTTAAAGATACTGAATATAAAGGTGTTCTGTTTTTTTTATCAATGTTATTGTCTTTGTCTGCTATTTATTTCAAGTCGGGCTTGAATTACCTGGCAGTGCTTGCATTTCCATCTTTTTTCTTGGGTCTTTTTTACGCAAAATTTCTGGATAAAAGGCAGAGCCCCAGCTTGGCGGTGAGCTTCATCACCACAGCGATGTTATTTGTCGTGTTGATCTTCTGCTATCGTTATTCATATTTTATGAAGATACCAGATGAGTATAATCTTTATATTGAAATGCTTGGATGTGTCTGTTTATCAGTAATTGCCCTGTTTTTGTCATACTGCATCGGATATTTCTGTGTCTTTTTTAGAAAGTTCTCAAAGCGGCTGTTTAAATGCCTGACATGGCTTGGCACGGTTTCTTTTGGAGTTTATTGTATTCACGAGCCATTATTGATCATTCTTGAAAAACTAACGGCAGCAGATTTTGCCTGGTTTGGCTTGATTATTTATTTTTCTGCTGTTATAATTGCGTCGTATTTTCTGAGTAATCTGGAAAAAAGAATAAAGATTATATTCCGGCAAAAACCGTCCTAAGTTTTTGTTTTCATTCCAAGATGGATGATTAATGGATGATTATATGAAGAATGTGTTTGCCGAGATAAAGAAGGAGGGGGTATTTACCGGCAGAAGGTTAGTAATTTTTGCTGTTCTGCTTTTAACTTTCCATACTTTATTTGCCTTGGATAAAAAAGGCGGTACATCGCAAAACAGCCATCAGATTTTTTCTAAAGCAAAATTTCGTAGCGGGCTTCTTGGTTTGGATAATTTTAATTTGCTTCCGGAAGTGTCTGAAAACGGCTTAAATGTCGCAATACTTGTTTTCAGGCATTTGAATTTCCCTATCACAACCGAGCAGAAGGTATTAATGTCAAAATGGGCTGAGCGATGCGGCAGGTGTGGTTTGCAGTTATTACCCATCATAAACTTCTGGCATAGGGAATCTGTCTGGTACAAACCGGAATATTTCTATACTTTAAGAGGGAGAGAATTTGAAAACACTCCATGCCCATTCAATAAAAAGAATTATGAAAACCTTATTCACAACAGGATGATAGAGCTTGCAAAACTGTCAAACAGGCTGCCAATACTGGGTGCTGAGATTGATACGGAGATGTATGGTGCTAATTTTGTGGCGTACGATGAGGTCTGTTATTGTGATGACTGCTGGAGGAGATTCCAGATTGAGTATGATTATATCCCGCACGTAGTTTCCGGGGAAAGAATGGAATACCTTTCCCAGACGAATAATAAGCAAAAATATATTGATTGTGCGAAAAAGCAGGTTACTGATCTAGCGAGGCAAACACGTTCCGAGATTAGTAAGATTAATCCCAGTTTTTATATAGGTGTTGGTAAAGGCGACCAGTTGAACCCCTTCGTTGAGGGCTTAGTCAGGGGGTTCGGGACACCGGAAAATCCCGTTCTGATCTTCAGTCTGAGGACATATTCAACTGGGTACACACAATACATTCCTGAGACGATTCAATATCTGAAGAGATTGAATATCAACTCAAAATTTCTTCCGGGGATATGGCAGGACAAAATTCCCATAGAAAAGCTTGCTGAAAATTATTACCATTGTGCCAAAAATTCGGATGGCTACTGGGTTTACCAGTTGGTGTCTCTGAATCCGGGGTTTAAGGAGCCTCTCAATGCTTCGCCGTCCAGCTACTGGGATGCTATTAAGGAAGCAAATTCAGAATTGGTTAAGCTTGAAGAAAATCCTCAATATACATCACATTTGGAGTTGAGTTCTTTTCAGTCACTCTTAGCTAAACCCGAAGAAAAACTAACGAATTCCGTTGAGGCCCTTGAATATGTAAGGCCTAATGCGGGAATGGTCCCGGAGTATGCTCCGCTTGAGTATCTGAAGGTAAATAAACTTGTCTTTGTTGCGGAAAAGAGGCAGATGATTAATTTTGTTTTTGAATTTGACAGCAAAAGCGGTGCGAAGGTTCATTATGGCGAAGTTACTTTATTGACAAGAAACGGAAAAACCCTGGCAAAGTCTCTGGCCTTACAGAATCAAAATGCCGGCATCAGTGTTACAGCGCCTTATTCAGGGAGCTATGCATTTATATTGAACTCGGGTTATAATTCCCTTAAGGTTACAGAGTTTTCTCATCCTTACAGCAGCGATGCACACAAATGGCCTCAGACGCAACTGATAAGGCCTTTTGCGCCGATATATCTTTACAAGCCTGCTGGACCAAGAAATGCAGAGCTTCAATTTTTTGTTGATGGTTTGCTGGAAGCTGTAAATATAAGAGTTACAAGTGAAGAAGGTCTATTGCTGACAGAGAAGGATATTCTGGGAAAAGAGGTAGTATCATTTGCTGTGCCGGAGAATGAAGGGATACTTATTCTGTCGGTAAAGCCGCTGGAGGGCGCCTATTTTGAGGATGTGATGGTAACAGCAATTTCTGGTTTAGGAAAATACATATCACAATTCAAAAACGGGCTTGTAAGATAACGGAATGGAATTATGTAATTTTCTGAATAGAAGAATACGTGTTATGCATGTATTCAGCACGTGGGCTATGGGCGGGTCTGAAAGAATGTTAACCCACCTGATACCGAATTTTGATGAAAGCCGGTTTGAGTCGTGCCTGGTGTGTTTTAACAGCCCTTCCTTTGCCACACGTGAATGGGAGGCAGCGGGGATCAGGGTTATTTATCTGAATATGGATAAACTTGTAAGCGTAAGGGGTTCAATCAGGATTTATCCTGTAATCAGGGATTTCAGGCCGGATGTACTTATGGTCTGGGGTTTGCGTGCCAACCTCATGACTCGTTTTGTGGCAGGGCTGTGCAGGGTTCCGGTACTGATCTCTCCGCAGAGAGGGGTGGAGGAATGGAAAGGCAGATTAGCGGTTTTTCTTGAAAAGGCTACCAGTGTTTTTGTGGATATGTATATTGGCAATGCCAAAGCCTGCTGCGAGATGCTTGCGAAAAGAGAAAGGATTCCCAGAAGGAAGCTTCATGTCATACCTAACGGTATAGATTTCAGGATTCCTGATGATGCGGAGCTGCAAGTTGAGGAGCTTAAAAAACAATATCATATACCGAGCGATCATATGGTTATCGGGACGGTCGGCCGTCTTCATCCAATAAAAGGGCACGAATTTTTAATCCAGGCTGCCCAGTTGATTCTAAAGGAGTTTCCCAAGACCGTATTTATTTTCCTCGGTAAAGATGTGAGAAATGGTGAGCTGCAGAATATGGTTTTATTCAAAGGGCTGCAGGATAAAATCCTTTTCCCGGGTTACAGCAAGGATGTGGCTGTGTGGCTGAAATGTTTTGATATTTTTGTTCTTCCTTCGCTTTCAGAAGGAATGCCTGTGTCTGTACTTGAGGCGATGTATTGTGCGCTTCCTGTTGTTGCGACCGATGTTGGCGGGGTTGCCGAGGTGGTTGTTCATCAGGAAACGGGTATTCTCGTTCCGCCTGCTGATCCGGTTTTGCTGGCAAAAGAGATAAAGTACTTATTAAATAATCCTGAAAGAAGGGATATATTGGGTCAAAACGGCAGGAACAGGGCGGAAAAGAATTTTACCGTTGAGATAATGGTAAAAAACTATCAGGACATTTTTGTAAAATTGTTAAGCGAGGCGCTTTCGAAGAAAAAGCTGCCGACATGCGCATGAATATGTTATCTTCGCTTGACAAAAAAAAGGTTCTTATAGTTGCAACAGTTCCGGAAACGGTTAATGCTTTTTTGCTGCCGTATATGAGGGAATTAGCCGCGTCAGGATGTGATGTTTACCTGGCGACGGGTGAGGGGGCGGAAATCTGCAATATTGACGGTATTGTTAAAAAGTATTACAAAGTGCCGCTTACGAGGAAGATGTCGCCGCTGGAGGATATGAGGGCGCTGTTAAGGATTATCAGAATCTGCAGAAAGAATAGATTTGACTTAATCCACACCCATACTCTCAAAGCTTCTTTAATAGGTCAAGTAGCTGCAAGAATAGCAAATATCAAAGCCCGGTTTGAAACTGTGCATGGGACCAGGTATATGCCTGAGTTGCCGGTTGTTTCCAGGCTTGTGATTGTCTGGTCAGAAAGAATTGCAGCTAAGTTATCGCAAAAAGTGTGGGTTTTGAATACAGAGGATTTTGACTTCTTTGAAAATCGGATTCACATATATGCCCCCAAGCTTGAATTGCTGAGCAGGGGCGGTATCGGGGTTGATTTAATTAAATATCGTCCGGCATGTCTGAGTAATCATCAGAGGGCAGAATATAAGAAGAGGTTGAATTTGCCGGGTGACGGTTTTGTTGTTGGTTTTGTCGGCAGGCCGGTTGTTGATAAAGGCATCCTGGATTTGAGAACGGCCTGGGAAAAAGTTGTTTTGAAATGCAAGAATATCCGGCTATTGATAATAGCCTGTGTTCTGGCAAGCGACAGATCTGAAGAGCTGATAAATATTGAAGAGCTGAAAACAATGAAGAACACTGTTGTTCTGACAAATCGGAATGATATGCCGGAGTTGTATAATTGTATGGATATGCTGGTTCTTCCGAGTTATCGAGAAGGTTTTTCCCGTGTAATTCTGGAGGCATGCTCCTGTGGTCTGCCGGTTGTCACGACCGATGTGAGGGGCTGCAGGGATGCGATAGAAGACGGCGAAACAGGTTTTCTTGTACCTCCTAAAGCCCCGGGAAAATTAGCGGAAAAAATAACGACACTTTTCAGGGATGGTGATTTGTGTGTGAAAATGGGCGCTGCTGCGAGGACTTATGCGGAGGGAAATTTCGATCAGAGACGGATTATTGACAGGATAAATCGTACCTATCAGGAATATCTTTCAATTTCAGAAAATAGCGGAAAGGACTGAATGGACTCCAAGGCACCCCCAAAAAACAGTGTTATTCATATTGTCGGTAATTCCAAATTCGGGGGCGGTACTACAGTAATCTTTTCTCTCATTGAAATGGCCAGGCGGCATGGATGGGATGCCGCTATTTTGTCGGATGATCCTGTTACAGTAGAGGCTGCGGGAAAACTCGGCATAGACGTTGTGGAATTTCATGGGATTATCAGGCCCATACGGCCATGGGTAGATATTAAAGCGGCACTGCGTCTGTCGGAACTTCTTCGTGCCAGAAAGGATACGGTTGTTCATACACACACATTGAAAGGTGGTCTTGTAGGCAGGTGGGCAGCCAGAAAAGCGGGCGTGCCGATAATCATACATCATAGTCATGGATGGAGTTTTCAGGACGGATCTGTCATAAGAAAAGAGATCATGGCAATACTTGAGAGGTGGGGGGCAGGATACTGCGATCATATCATATCTGTCAACCAGATCGATATTGACTGGGCATTGCGGAAAAAATTTGGTGCTGCGGATAAATTTACGTATATACCCAATGGTTTATGCAGGGAAGAAATTGACAATGTAAAACCTACGGATCGCAGTGAATTGTTAAGGTTGATAGATGCACCGGAGGATTGTGTAATACTGACTATTGTCGGAAGGCTTTTCTCTGAGAAAGGGCATCCGTGGCTGTTTGAGGCCCTTGCGGACCTTCGAGACAGGAACATCAAGCCTGTTCACCTGGTTGTTCTTGGTGATGGGCCTCACAGAGATTTATACGAAAAACTTATTAAGAAAAATAATATATCAAATTATGTTCATATACTGGGGCACAGGCCGGATTGCAGGACAGTTGCGAAGGCGTGTGATATTTTTGTTTTACCGAGTCTGAGAGAAGGTCATTCCATCAGTGTCATCGAGGCTATGGGACTGGGGTTGCCTATAATTGCAACTGATATTCGGGGCATTAATAATTCCGTCTGTCATGAGCAACAGGGTTTGTTGATTCCTCCGCGAGACAGCAAAGCCCTTGCGAATGCGATTTACAGGTTAATCCAGGATCCTGATCTGGCGTATAATCTTGGAAAACGAGCAAGAGAGAAATTTCTTCAGGAATTTACAGAAGAAAAAATGCTTTCGAGTACCTGGCAGGTTTACGAAAATCTCATGAAAGAAAAAGGTATGGTTTAGATGTGATGGTAACTGCAGGATTGGGTGCTATTGCAGAAACGTTGTATCCGGTTCATTTGAAATCCTTCACATATCGGTGCATCTGCCTTCCCTGCGGGGTGGTAAATGTGGTTTCAATAGTCCAGCCCGATCTTTGATAAAATGCGTTGATTATTTCGTTTTCGTTGGCGTCAGTTGTGAGGTAACATCCACGAATGGCGGTTTTTTCAATTTCTTTAACCCAGTTTTCAACCAAAGCCCTTCCAATTCCATGCCGCTGCTCAGCAGGATCAACGCATATCGATGCCAGATATGCACGATCAGGGCCTTTGGGTGCATTGCCGCGGAACCAGGCGGCGCGGATAATACGAAAAATGATTCTGGGTTTTCTCAGGATAGCCGGCACAGCGGCCAATCCGAAGACCCACCACTTTTTTATGAATAATTCTCTGAAAAAAGTTTCGGGATCGATTTGTCCAATAATTATTCCTATTGGTTTTTCGTTTTTCTTGTTTTCCGCAACGAGAGCCACACCATTTGAATTATTAAGAAATGATTCATAATAAAGCTTCAGAAAGGTTGGCCCCAGACTTGATAAGAAAAAGCCTTCAAAGGCCCGGATATGAAGATTAACAACATCCTTGATATGTCGTGCTTCAAGCGGTATTATCCGAAATTCCATGTTTTTCTCTTGCAGACTATAAACTGTATATTCTACGGGAATATCACATGGATTTATACTGCATTATGAGAGAAGATTCAACTGCGAAAAGGCGGTTTTTACTGTGGTGCCGGCATTGGGTTTGTCGATATACAGCCTGAAGTCAGGTATTCTGCAGTTTTGCAGAAGAATATATGGGCGGATATCTATTGAGAATTACTATTCTGAAACAATTTTCCGGATGAGATACGGATGCCAAAAGGTTATACTGGGTGGTGCAGAAGGGACCTAATAGAATCATGAAAACCGGATATGTTCAGCGTTATCAGCGGGACTTTGAATCGTTTTATCCTAATGGGAGGGCTTTTGCCTTTTATAAAGGTCGAGTTGCACTTTATGCGATCTTACGCGCCCTGGATATTCAGCCGGGAGACGAGGTAATCATGCCGGGTTTTACATGTCTGGTGGACGCGACACCGGTTAAATACCTTGGAGCCAAGCCTGTATATGTAGATATAGATGAAGATATCTATAACATGGACCTGGGAAAGCTGGAGGAAAAGATTACAGACAGAACCAAAGTGGTAATTGCTCAGCATACGTATGGCTACCCATTAGAAATGGACTTGCTTCTTGAAATAGCCGGAAAGCATAATTTCAAGATAGTTGAAGACTGTTGTCACACTTTCGGTTCAAAATATAAGAACCGTCTTGCCGGAGCCTTCGGAGATGCGGCCTATTTTTCGAGCCAATGGAATAAGTTATACACGACCGGGATAGGGGGGGTAGCGGTTCTTTATAACGAATCGGATATCCGGAAATTAGAACAGATATGTAATGTCGAGCTGGGTAAAGCCGGCTTCAAGGATGTGTCACTGCTTTTTCTTGAATTGCTGGCGCATAAAATGATTCTATATCCCCAGAGCAGCGCATTACTTCAGAAGTTGTTCCGCTGGTTATCTGGAAAAGGTTTGATAGTTGGTTCAAGCAGTAAGAAGGAACTGGCTTCGGAAGCAGGCTGCAATGTGAACATGCCTGAGGAGTTTTTTACAGCAATGTCTGCTTTACAAGCCAGAACAGGTATATCTCGATTAAAAATGATCGACAAGAATATTTGTCACCGGAAGAAAATTGTGAAGATTTATGATGATATTCTGGCCGAACGGGGCTGGCGAGTTACAAAGTATAGTGATTACATAGAGCCGGTGCTGGTTCGTTATCCTGTTTTGGTGGATAACAAGAAAAAAACGCTTGAACTTGCCGAAAGCAGGTTTGTCGAATTGGGGGACTGGTTTGTATCGCCGCTTCATGATGAAGTTAAGAATTTTGAGATTTATGATTATATTCCCGGCATGTGCCCCATAGCAGAAAAGATATGCAAGCATGTTGTAAACCTGCCTGTTCACCAGAGAGTTTCCGAAAAACAGGCGATCAGGACCGCGAAGTTTATTTGCCAATTTGAACAGTTCAGATAAAAAGGGAGCCAAGAGAGAGTGAATATTCAAGTTGTTGAAAACTTTGATTTGCGATACGATTCCTTTATCAGTGGTTTTGATGATGGGAGAATCTGTCATCTGCCTGCCTGGAGTCAGGCGGTGACAAAAGATACAGGTCTGAAATCTTTTTATCTTGCTGCGATTGATGATGAATCGCTGCTTGGAGTATTTCCTTTGGTATATGTGAATAGTAAACTTTTCGGCAGGTTTCTTGTGTCGCAGGCATTCAGTGATTATGGGGGGATGCTTGCTGTAAATGAAAAGGTGCGCGAGTCGCTGTTTTATAAGGCTTTGGAAACAGCAAAAGAGACTCGCTGCAAGATGATAGAATTTCGAAACATAACAGCCTTACCTTATGATCTGCATCTGTGGGAGGATAAGATTACAATGGTGCTGCCTTTGGATCCGGATCCCGAGAAAATCTGGAAATCCTTTAATCCGAAGGTTAGAAATCAGGTTCGAAAGGCGCAAAAATCAAATATTACCGCTTCAAACGGCCGACTGGAGCTTCTCGACGATTTCTATAAGATATATACGAAAAGGATGCACGAACTGGGTACGCCGGCATACCCGAAAAAGATTCTGAAAAATCTTTTAGCGGCGTTTCCTGAAAGAGGAAGGATTTTTGTTGTTAAACTTAAGGGGTTGACACTTGGAGCGGGATTAACCTTTTACTTTAACGGCTTTGTTGAGATGCCTCTGGCTAGTACCAATACAGATTATAATTCCATTTGCCCGAATAATCTTCTGTACTGGAGTGTTATTGAGTACTATTGTTTGAAAGGGGCCGGGTATTTTGATTTCGGCAGATGCACGGTGGAAGGTCCGACATACAGATTCAAAAAACAGTGGGGCGCAGATCCGGTTCAGCTAAACTATCAGTATTGGACAGTTGAAGGCCAGGAGCTTAACATACTGAGCCCGGCGAATCCGAGATACAAAAGGAGAATTGAATTGTGGAAAAAAATGCCTTTGTGGTTTACCCGGATAGTTGGGCCTATGATCAGCAAGAACCTGCCATGAGGCCGCTCAGCCCGAGGCTATATGAAATTGTTTTTCCGCAATATATTGATGACGGACGTGAAGTCAAAACTCTGCAGTAGATACCTGACTCGCTTTTTGCCGTTTTTGCAATTGTAATAATGACGGAATTTTCTGTACGGGGATATTTCCCTGATTAAGGGTATTTCGGGGCCGACTTCGTAAGGGTGGATATAGAATACACAGGGTCGGCCTTTAGAGTTGATTTTTCTCATTAGCATTTTTGTAAGCCATAACGGATACAACCTGAAGTATCCACCGCCTGCCAATTGTATTCTATTTCCAAGTATTTCTACTGTGCTCATCGGTACTTCGATAAGCTGGTTTGGCAGTTGAATTATTTCGCTTGAAGCATCTTTTATGCCGTAAACATCATGTAATCCAACCGGATAGATGCTTGAATCATAAAGAAAGCCCAGTTCTTTTAATATATCGAGGGCCCACAAAGATTTATTTGTTATGGAAAAATCCGGGGCTCTGAATCCATACACCTTTTGGCCGGAGACGTCCTCCAGTGATTTTTTTGCGGTCGAGAGGTTTTCGCGGAAATTCTCCTGCTCAAGATTAAAGATGCGAACATGTGCATAGTTATGACATCCGATTTCGTGGCCTGCATCGGCAACCGTTCTGATCAGGCGGGGTATATCCCTGGCTATTCTTCCGACAAAAAAGAAGGTGGCTTTTACGCCCGCTTCTTCCAGCAATTGCATGACGTAATGGGTGTTTTCCTCGATTTCATGATTCTCTTTGGAACTATCAATGTATTTTTCGGGTATATTGAAACTCTGAACATTTGATTCTACGAATCCCTCTACGTCGATGGTAAATGCGTTAAGCACCGAAGGTTTTTTCATATGACTGCCCGGTAGTAATGCTTAAAAAAATTGTCAAAATGAACAAAGGCGGTTAATTCCGGAAACAGCATGGGATGATCAACCCAAGTTCTTTTTTATTGCTCCTCGGATACCCTGCATTTTCAGAAATCCCTTTTTCACTACAAAAAGTGCCGAGATCGATATCACGAAAATATAGACAATCGCGGCGTAGCGTGTCCTTATCTGGCTCATTATAACGCCCAGCAGACCATAGAGTCCGGTGATCAAATAACAAATTATCACGGTTTTTTTCAGTGAGATGCCTCTGTCTATCATCTGGTCGTAGATATGGCCTCTGTCCGAGACAAAGAGCGGTCTTTTATTCAACAGTCTTCTTGCCAGTGCAACGGCGGTGTCGAGGATGGGCAGGCCGAAGATTATTATTGAGGCCATCCACCATCTTGGGATTTTTTCCGCAAAGATTACCATAATGGAAGCTATTATGAAACCGAGCAGCATACTGCCGGCGTCACCCATAAAGATTTTTGCGGGATGGCGGTTGAAGGGGAGAAAACCGAGCACCGCTCCGAGGAGGCTGAGGCAGATGATGATGACAACTGGATCGCCGACGACGCTGAAATCCCATGTTGACAGGTGTATTCCAATAAGCAGCATAGCAACTGTTATGATGATTGTTACACCTGCACAGAGTCCATCAAGTCCGTCGAGTAGATTAAGAGAATTTGTAGCGCCCAGGACAGAGATGATGATAAAGGCCACGCCAAAAAGGAATTCTATATTGTCTGACAGCTTGAATGTAAATAGTATAAAGAACCAGTTTATGGCAGGTCTGATGCCGATAATGATGATCAGGGAAGCGGCGACGAGCTGGCCGAGGATCTTTTGCCAGGGCCTTATCTCGAAGATATCATCGATTACACCAATGACGCATGCAATAGTGGCTCCTGCGAGGATTCCGAGCAGCCATCTGAAGGCATCGGGAAAATACTGTTCGTTTCTGATATTGTAGAGACCGGCGAAGATGCCTACGGTAAGGCCGATTAACATTCCGATACCGCCTAGATATGCGACGGGTTCTTTGTGGGTTTTTACGAGATTGTCGGGTTTGTCGACAACACCGAGTTTTATGGCGATTTTTTTGCAGAGGGCGGTAGCAGCAAGGCCTGAGAGAAGAGAAGAGAGTAAAATAGGCCAGAAACGCAGTACCCAGGATGCGGGTCTGGCGGGTCCTATAACGTTTTCAAAAATCATGTATATGGTTCCTGTTTATTCTCGGTTTTTAGTTCATCTGCGGATATTATAGCAGCAGGTTGGAAATAAATCTACCTTATTAAGATGCGACAAGGGTCGGCCTGATGGTATTATATGCTTGGGTTAAACGTTTTTTCGATGTCTTTACAGCCTTGGCGGGAATAATAATTCTGCTGCCGGTTTTTGGCGTGATTTTTATTGCGATTCGGCTGAGCAGCAAGGGTAGTGTGATCTTCAGGCAGGAGCGAGCGGGTAAGGGAGGAAAGGCGTTTGTTTTCTATAAATTTCGCACAATGAGGAGCGATGTGGATCCTTTTGGGCCTAGTCCCAAGTCCGGCATGGATGATCGGTTGACCGCGACAGGGCGGTTTCTTCGTGAGTATTCTCTTGACGAACTTCCTCAATTGTTTAATATACTGAAAGGAGATATGAGTTTCGTGGGGCCGAGGCCGTTATACGTTTCGCAGGTATCGGAGTGGAGCGAACGGCAGAAAAAGCGGTTAGAGGTTAAACCCGGCTTGACAGGGCTGGCGCAAATCTCGGGGCGAGGCAGGCTTACACGCGAGGAAAAGCTCGAACTCGATGTTCAGTATGTGGAAAGGCAGGGTCTGCTTTTCGATATAAAGCTGATTTTGTATACGTTTGGGCAGGTTTTCAGACGTAAAGATATTTATGAAGACAAATACTCAAAAAGGGAACGGACAAGGGGGCAGGCGGATTAAGTATAGAAAGCGTGGTAAAGTGGCGCTAAGACTGAACGATCATACCGGTTGCGGCAAGGCCGGTTACATATCGAATATTGGAGATATTGCAGGGCTGAAGGAGTCGAAAATTGACCAGCTTAATGCGGTAACAGAGAAGTTTCCATTTCGAAGTAACGAGTATTATCTTTCCCTGATTAACTGGGACGATCCCGATGATCCGATACGACGAATTATTATTCCGGATGTCGAGGAACTTCATGGGTGGGGCAGGCTTGACCCGTCGGATGAGAAAGCATACGTGATTATGCCGGGCCTGGAACATAAATATAATTCGACGGTTCTGCTTCTTGTCAGCAATATCTGCGACGGTATATGCAGATATTGCTTCCGAAAGCGTGTTTTTCTTGAACCGCAGAACGAGTACCTTCGCGATATTCCGGCAGCTTTGAAATATATCAGGGGACATACCGAAATAACCAACGCCCTTCTGACCGGCGGGGACCCATTGATGCTGCCAAGTGAGAAACTGGCGGATATTGTAGGTCAGCTTCGGCAAATCGAGCATGTGCAGATAATCCGTATTGGAACACGAATGCCGGTTTTTAATCCCTGCCGGATAATCGAAGACCATGAATTGCTGAAGATGATAAATAAATACAGCACCGATGAAAAGAAGATATACATCGTTACACATTTCGATCATCCCAGGGAAATTACCGACATTGCGATAAAAGGCGTAAGCCTGATGCAAAAGGCAGGTGCGGTTGTTGTAAACCAGACACCGCTTATACGGGGGGTGAACTCAAATCCAGAGGTTCTTGCAGAGCTGTTTGCGAAACTTTCCTACGTTGGAATTGCTCCGTATTATGTTTTCCAGTGCCGACCGGCTTTGGGCAACAGGGCTTATACGGTTCCAATCGAGGAAGGTTATGAGATTTTCGAGGCAGCAAAATCGAAAGTGTCAGGACTGGGGAAACGGGCCAAATTCGTAATGTCGCACTCCACCGGAAAGATTGAGATTGTGGGAAAAACCGCGGGTTTGATATACTTCAAATATCACCGCGCTGCTGACGATGCCGACAGCGGCCGGTTCCTCATATTCAAAAACAATCCGAAAGCGTACTGGCTGGATGACTATAACGAAGTTATTGCCGATTATCCGGTGGATATGCCTTACAGGACTTATGGGCCTGAATAAAAGGCCGATGATACAAAGCATAGATTCTTTATTAAGCAAAATCACAAATATAAACGGAGTGGTCAGTGTTTGTGTATAAGTTTTGTATTCGCAAGATCATGCTGTTCCTTATATTGTTGAGTACTACAGGGCTTTGTGTGCTGAAGCCTGGTGAGATACTGGTTGTGGTTAACGAAGATATTGCAGCATCAGTGCGAGTCGGAGAATATTACTGCCTAAAGCGCATGGTGCCACAGGATAATATTGTTCGGCTTCATCTGGGAGGTGAGCTTGTTGATACGATAAGCCGAAAGGATTATGATGAGAAGCTTGCAGGCCCGGTGCGAGAGTTACTGGATAGAGTTGAGTATTCGGGCAGGATAAGGTGCCTGGTTACGACATATGGTGTGCCTTACAAGGCCGGGCGTGGCGGTCCGGTGATGGGGCCGGAAGGTAACGCGGAGGAGTTGGAGCTGCTTTACGCTCAGAAGGGTGAGAAATTGCGGGCGGTTATTTCACAACTGCAGCTTGTCGGATTCAGCGAGTTGAAAGAGCCGATGCAGGTGGGTGAGCTGCATGGTATTGAAGAGATTTTGAAGAAATTGAATTACTATGACCGGCAGGCATTGGGGCGGATAGAGGAGTTTAAGGATAGCACGGCCAGGGGCAACCACGTAAAGAAGTGGTTCGAATGTTACAGCAGGCTGTATGGAGTATCGTCAGCGCTTAAGGCTGCGCGAGGACACGGATACGAGGATTTGATTGCGGGCGACAAATTTGTGGGCAAGTATAGGGCCGAGGAGCAAAAAGATCGCGAGGTTATCACAGCCGGGCTGATAGAAAAGTGGGATGTGAGCACTCGTCTGATGAAAGGATATTACAAATCTCTTGAGAAGATTGCGGGACTGGCGGGTCTGTTGGCCCAGTTGAGGGCGGATATTGACTATCTTGCCGGCAAGGAAACAGGCAGCTCGGTTGACAGTGAGCTGTCAATGGTTCGTTTTGATAAATACGAGCTTTACCGATGGCAGAAAAACGAGCTTTATGAGAATACCGATCCTACAGGCGTTCGGACGATAATGGTTTCCCGTCTTGACGGGCCGAGTGAGGCTGTTGCTAGGGGGTTGGTCGATAAGGCTATTGCAGCAGAAAGAAACGGACTGAATGGCAGGGCATATATTGATATGCGGGGCATAAAAGATGGGCAGGATTCCGGCTCGCCGGCGTATTATGATCAATCGCTTGAGGATACGGCATTTTTGATAGGGATGCAGACTAAACTGCCGGTGGTGGTTGAGAGGACAAGTGCGGTTTTCGGGCATGGAGAGTGTCCCCTGACGGCGTTATACTGCGGCTGGTACAGCCTTGAAAAATATGTTGATGCATTCGATTTTGTCGATGGTGCAGTGGGGTACCATATAGCGAGTTTTGAGGCGGCAGATTTGCGTGATGCGAACAGTCCACAGTGGTGCGCCTCGATGCTTTGTGACGGGATAACGGCAACGCTCGGGTCGGTTGCTGAACCATATCTTCATTCATTTCCCGAACCTCGGCGGTTTTTTCTACAGTTAATTAAGGGCCGATGCGTGGTTGAAGCATTCTATATCGCAAAACCATTTAATTCCTGGCAATTGCTTTTAATTGCTGACCCGTTATACAGGCCTTTCAGAAATCACCAGGTTGCAGACATGAGCTTTCCGTAGTTTTTGCTTTTCGGATTTGCTCAACCGTCAAACATGTAATCACAACCGTTACTATTGCAGCTATTGCGCTTAGTATATCGATATGATGAAGTCCTGTGCTTATTGTATGCCAGAGCGTTTGCTGGGTAATTAACAAGAGGATTGGCAGTACTGCGGCGGCAATCAGCCATTTTGTGGCTGGCGGTATTAAAGAGAATCGGCGTTTGATGTATTCGAGCCAGAGAAAGGTAAAAGCAGCGTAGGCGAACAAATGAAAGGTTGCGCTGACGGCTGGGAACTCGTCGGCGAGAGGCACTCGTGAAGGGGCTGCAATTATCAGAATTAGAGAAGCAGCGAGAATCAACAGCGCCGGCCAGAATGAAAAAGCTGTAAGCAGTGCCAAGGCAGTGATTGTACCGAACAAGTTGGCGTAGAAGTCCTTTACGTCGACCATTCTTCCGACATATCCCTGCAGGTATTCATCCATAGCCCCGTACCAGACCATAACGGCGAGGGTCCACCAGACGGCGGTTTTTCTCCAATTTACGCGTTTATAGGGACTTATACCTGTCCACCAGAGAAAGACGAGGAGCAGGTATGCCGAGAAATGCATAGTTTTATCGGACATATGGGTTTCTGCGACCCAAATTGGAATTCTAGGCAGGTGAGTCAGAACGAACAGGGCCGGCCAATAGAGCAGCAATGCGGTGAGGAAAAGCTTGTGACGTCGCAATAAGGACATTGTGTGTTCCTAAATATAATCGAATAATGATACCTTCAAACATCAGAACCGCAATAGTATAGATTCGCTTTTTATTACGTTGGACTTTAATTTCTCTGGTCAATGGCTTATGATATAGTCAATAAAGTTTCAGTTAAGTGGAGAAAAAACATGGTTGATACAGTGGCAGAGGCGATCCGGACGGCGGTTGCGGATCAACTGATCGGGGACCCGGTCTGGGCGATTGTAGGATTGGTCGGGCAATTTATATTTGGCGCCCGTTTTATAATTCAATGGATAGTCAGTGAGTATAAGAAGAAGTCTCATATTCCGACGACATTCTGGTTTATCTCTCTTGCCGGGAGCTTGATTCTGCTTGCTTATTCGGTTCATTTGAGGAATCCGATATTTGTGTTGGGATTTTCGCTGAACACGGTTATTTATATTAGGAATATTCACCTGATTTTCAGATACTCCAAAACAGGAGAAGTTAGACCAATCAAGAATAAGGAAGATTGAAAAGTCTAAATAAGGCCGGGAGGGCATATCATGAAACGAATAAACCGGTTACTGATTTGGGTGGTACTTTGTACCTTGGGAGTCTTTGCACAAGAAACCAAGAAGGTTTCGAAGGGGACAATGCTGACTAAGTTGAAGCTTCCGATTCCTGTTGTTCAGGGCACGACGAGTTTCGAAGCGATTCTTGTAAGCCGGCCGGTGGCCCAGAAGTTCATGCCGGACGAGCTTACGCTGGCTCAGATTTCTCAACTTGCATGGGCAGGGCAGGGAATCATTGAGCGAAACAAGATGATTCGCACGACGTCATCAGTGGACGATGTTTATCCTATAAGCGTTTATTTTGCGATTCGAGGTGGTGTTTATGTTTATGATCCGAACGAACATGTTCTGGAAAAGGTGGTGATCGGCAATGTCCTGAGCGGGCTATCGTCGGCGTGTTCCAATCAGGTGATTATCAAGGAGGCTCCATGTACTGTGATTATTGCCGGGGAGCCGAAAAAGATTTTGGCAAAATACGGCCCTGAGGGACGTCGGATGTTTGTTCTGGAAGGTGGCGCAGTTGCACAGAATATTCAGTTGCAGGCGATAAGCCTTGGGCTTGCATCGGTACCGATCTGGAACTTTGATTCTCGATCCGTGGCGGGTATCTGCCGATTTAGACCTGGGCAGGAGGTGCTGCAGATAATAGCTGTGGGTTATCCTCAGGGTGGAACGTCGATAAAAGCACCGGAGCTGCAAAAAGAGTTTCTGGATTTTTCCAAAGGCAAGGCGAAGAAGATTCTATTCATTATTTCACCACAGGGTTTTCGCAGTGATGAATTCTTTGATATTCGGGATGTTTTGCTGGCAATGGGAAGTGAAGTATATGTGAGCAGTTCAAAACTGGGGACAATTCGTGATACTAAGGGGGGCAGCCAGGTAGAGCCAACGGTTCTTATCAATGAGCTGGTCGTGCAGGATTACGACGCGGTAGTATTGGTGAGCGGGATTGCTTCGGACCGTTATCCGTTTGATCCGATGCTGCTGGATATTGTACAAGAGGCGGTAAGAAAGAAACTTGTCGTTGGGGCGATTGGTCTGACTCCCGAAGTTCTGGCAAAAGCAGGAGTACTTGAAGGTCGCCGAGCAACAAGCGATATATCGAGGCGAAGCAAATTGCTCAAGGCAGGTGCAGACTATACAGGAGCGTATGTTGAGCGTGATGATCTGATAATTACGGCGCAATATTCACGAGCGGCGGGAGAATTCGCTAGGGCGATAGGTGACGCCCTTTTACGTCGCGAGGCGGCAAGTGAAGAAGGGACAACCTTTCGCAGACGGCCCGGCCGATTGCTGCGCCGCAGCGGCAAAAGCGAGTAAAATTAAATTGCTAAGAGCACTGAGAAGCCTCAGCGAAGACACTGAGCTTTGGATTATACTGCTGCAGATAGTATAATGAATAACTTCTTCTGAAGACAGACAGGGGCAGGAGAAGAACATGTAATATATATGCTGCTGCGAATCCAAATACCGGGATTACTGCCAGACAGGCTACTATGCCGCATGTGAGACAAAAGAAAACACAACACACTGCCGAGGCTATAGCGCCAAGACATAGGGCAATCAGCAACTGGAACAGCAGATAGGTCATGAATTTATTCTTGTTTTGCCTGAGAAGAGGCCAGAACTGCTCCCATGCCCCTGTACATGTCACGTTACTGATGTACATGATCGGAACCACGAAGTCACAGGTAAACACATTGATGAGGGAAAAGGCAACTATGATAAAAGCGGCGAGTACGGACAGCAGGAATATGAGTGCTATGCCTGGTGCGACAAAAGGTGTGTTGGTTTTTGTAATAACAAGGATGACCAGAAGTATAAGAGCAGAGAGGATGCAAACAGATACGGTGAATATCACCATGATCGCCAGTCTGAAGAAGAATAAGCTGTTGGCATGGGAGCGGAATTTCGCCCAGGGGAATTTTACATAGGCCTTGTTCTGAGCGACGCAGTCGAGAAACATGAATCTGCCTCTGCTGTTGAGCCACAATAAGAGCACTTTCATAGCGATGAGAAACAAGACAACCACGACAGCTGCGATTATGAGCCAAGATAAGTGAGCCATGATGAATTCCCTGATGTCAGATAATCGGTGCGGGTCGGAATTTCCTTGTCTGTAGCGTAAGATGTCGGGAAAGCTGAGATTGCTTCCTGTTTGTCCCAGTGCAGAGAGCCAGGCGCAAAAGCCGATTGTAAACCATCTTCCAAGGTCGAATGGTTGAAAAAGCATCTGTTTTGCACGTTCGATTGCTGGTGAAAGAGGTTTTATCAGGCTTACAGGTTTTATATCGGGCTTCAAGCTATTTGCCCTCCAAGATAAAAAAGCCAATTTATGAGAACCGCGGTTATGATAGCTACGGTTACAATCGAAGCCGATTTTCTAATGATGCTGGGAAGTTTCTTTGGTGCGATTTTGTATGCCCATGCATGATAGGGGATCTGCAGGAGGATATAGGCGTAGAGCACCGGGCCGATGTGATGTAGTCGGAATGCGTTATTGAAGTCTGCCTTTGACATCGCGGAGAATGATCTTGTCAAGCCGCACAAAGCGCATTTGATTCCGAAGAGATGGTTGAGCAGACAATGAACAGGCCATTTACAGCCGAACAGATAAAGGCCGATGTCATTCGGCTGAAGCAGAACCGAAGCAGCAAGAACAGTAGTGCAAACGACAATTATGATTATATGATGCACGTTTATTTCCCGGGCTGAAACAGTATCAGGTACAGCAGCTACCATTTCTGTCTTATTGGTATTCCTGCGGCGATAAGTTCATCCTTTATCTGTTTGATAGTATACCGGCCGGTGTGGATCATGCTGGCGATAATTGCGGCATCGGCTTTTCCTTGCAGGAAGACGTCTGCGAGATGTTCAGGTTTTCCGGCACCTCCGCTGGCGACGACGGGAATGCCGAGGTTTTCAGCAATCATTCTGGTGAGATTGATTTCATATCCCTGCTGTGTTCCATCGGCATCGACGCTGTTTACGACGATTTCTCCTGCACCGAGGTCTTGCGCCCTTCCGGCCCATTCGAGTGCATCAAGGCCTGTTCTTTCCCTGAAGCCTTTTATGGTAATTTCATATCCACTGGGGAATCTGTGAAGGTCCCGGGTTTTTACAGGGTCCATTCCCAGAACTATACACTGTGAGCCGAATTCTTTTGCACCGGCGGCAATAATGTCCGGGTTTCGCACAGCAAGTGAATTTACGGATACTTTTTCGGCGCCTGCGAGCAGGACATCGCGCATATCATCAATCGTCTCTATTCCTCCGCCGACAGCAAATGGAATGTGAACTACCCTGGCGACTTCGCGTACCATTTGTATGTCGATGCCGCGATATTCCGCAGAGGCGGTAATATCGTAAAAGACCAGTTCGTCACAGCCTCCATCGCTGTATTCAACGGCCATTTCGACCGGGTCACCGAGATCGATATTATCCTGGAACCTGATGCCCTTTGTTACCTTTCTGTTGTGTACGTCCAGACACGGGATAATTCGTTTGGTCAGCATTGCCCGTCCCATTTACTGAAGTTTTCAAGCAGTTTCAGCCCTATTCTGCCGGAACGTTCCGGGTGGAACTGTGTTGCGAATACGTTAGCGCGGCCGGCTGCGCTGGCAAAAACAATCCGGGCGTATTCGGTCTGGCCTGTTATGATGTCCTGCTGATCCGGGCTGGGGTAGTAGCTGTGAACGAAATAAAATTCGCTTTTGTCTTCGATGCCTGCAAAAAGCGGATGAGCTCTTTTGATCTTCACGGAATTCCAACCCATCTGTGGGATCTTACAAATGGGGTCATCTGACCTGAATCTCTTGATACAGCCGGGAAGTATCCGAATGCAATCAGTGCCGTTATTTTCTTCTGAATAGTCGAAAAGCAACTGCATACCTATGCAGATTCCGAGAAAGGGTATGCCGCTGTTTATTATCTGTCTTATGGGTTCGAGTATTTTCAGTCTGCGCAGGTTATCCATAGCTGATCCCGCTGCCCCGACACCGGGGAAAACAATCCTTTTGGCAGCCAGGATGTCCTGGGTTCTGTCGGTTATGCGCACATCAATTCCTATGTGCTCGAAGGCGAGCTTTACACTGGTAAGGTTGCCTGCCTTGTAATCAACTATGGTTATCATGCTCCCTGGACCCGATCCGTATAGCGGTTTGTAATGGGCAGCCTTCTGTCTTTTCCAAAGGCTTTTGGTGTGATCTTGATGCCGGGGGGGCATTGTCTTCGTTTGTATTCGTTACGGTCGACAAGGGCAATCACACGATTGACGACATCAGCGGGCAATCGGTCCTCGTTGACAAGCTGCTGGGCGGATTTGTCTTCTTCGACATAGCCTTTGAGAATCTTATCCAGCAGGTCATAATCAGGCAGGGAGTCGGTGTCTTTCTGGTTGGGGCGAAGTTCGGCGGTGGGGGGTCTTTCAATCACCGTTGCGGGTATTATCTCAGAATTATTGATTTGATTTATGTGCTTTGCGAGTTTGTAAACCATGGTTTTGGGCAGATCTTTGATCACGGCAAATCCGCCTGCCGTATCACCATATAATGTTGAATATCCTACAGCGGTTTCACTTTTGTTGCCGGTTGTAAGGACCAGATAGCCAAGCTGATTGCTTAATGACATTAAAATACTGCCGCGGATCCGGGCCTGAAGGTTTTCGTATGCGATAGAACTGTTATTCCAGGTGTCAAAGAAGCCAAGGGTTTTGTCGAAGCTGTGCAATATTTCTGTGATAGGAATTTTGTGAAATTCTATCCCCAGGTTTTGTGCCTGTCGCTGTGAGTCAGAGATAGTTTCATCGCTGTTGAATTGGGAGGGCATTGTGATTGCGACAACGTTTTCACGGCCGATTGCCTCTACGGCAATTGCGGCTGTTACGGATGAGTCAATTCCGCCGCTGAGTCCGACAATAACCTTGGAAAAGCCGTTTTTGCGGATGTAATCAGCGGTTCCGAGGATAAGAGCGTGGTAAACTTCAGTAATAGTATCCAGCTTGGTGCAGGCGGAATTTCTGTACGCGGCATCGGGAATGTTTATTGCGAGCCTCTCAGGTCCGGCGGTTATATCAGCGACCAGCATATCTTCCTGGAAGGCCTTTGCGGAACCGACGATTTTGCCGTTGGAGTCGATGAACATGCTTCTGCCGTCAAAAACGAGTTCATCCTGTCCGCCGACAAGATTGCAATATCCAACAGGACAGTTAAATTTCGCGGCGCATCTGCTGAGAAGGTTACTTCGCCGTGTTATTTTTCCTACATGGAATGGGGATGCCGAAATGCTCAGAATAATGTCAAAATGTGATGTGTGGCCCAGAAACTTTTCGAGCCATTCGATGTCCCATATGTCTTCGCAAATCGTCAGTGCCGCAGATACACCGTTGACGGTAATTACCAATGGATCAGTTCCCGGCAGGAAGTATCTTTTTTCATCAAAGACGGCATAATTGGGAAGCAGACATTTGCGGTATATTCCGCTGATTGCACCGTTCTGCAGAACTGCAAGAGCGTTATAACATTTGCTGTCAGCATTTTCGGGAAAGCCGATAATCATAGTAGTTCTTGTGCACCGGGCGGCGAGTTTGCTGAGGGCCTGTTGATTGTCGCTGAGAAAGCTTTTTCGCAAGAGCAGATCTTCCGGGGGATACCCGCACAAAGACATCTCGGGAAAGACCAGGAGGTCGATATTCTGCTGCAAGGCCTGTGTGTACGCCTTTAGAATTAAGGCGGTGTTGGCCTGTAGGTCACCAACCGATGCGTTAAATTGCGCCAGCGCTATTCTCATTGCTGAATAATCTGCCCATAATAAAACGAATTAAGAACATGTCCTATCCAGATCAAAAAAACCAACGGAGAGGGGGGGATTCGAACCCCCGGTACCCGAAACGGGCACACCGGTTTTCGAAACCGGCTCCTTAAGCCACTCGGACACCTCTCCTTTGATAGTTAAGTACTTATGTAGCAGGTAGTAATGAATCATCAAGGAAAATCAATAATGCAGTTATGTTACAAGCTCTATGTTTTTTTTGATAGAAGTTTTTCAACCTCTGTTAGCAAAGTGTCAGGTTCTACCGGCTTGTGGAGAAAGCCGTCCACTGGGCACCAGGAAGGATCGCCTGCTGATGATTTAAGATCGATACCGGTTTTCTCCTTAACACCTGTTAGCATTAGAATTGGCATATCTTTGAACTGGGGATCTTTTTTCAAAGCTCGGGCCATTTCAAAGCCATCCTCCCAAGTAGACATCATAACGTCCAGTACGGCCAAATCCGGTTTTTCGGATTTGATTTTTTCCATCCCTTCTGTTTTGTCAGCAGCTGTAACTACCGTGTACTGCCTGCCTTCCAAAATAACCTTCAATGAATCTCTGATATCCTGGTCGTCATCTACAACTACAATTTTTTTGTTTGCCATGGGTTACCTCTCAAAAATAAGAAATATTTACTGAATACAATTTATTTTTGTAAAGTTATTTTAACCGTTCGAACAATTTTACAATTCCGTTATCAAGTCAACTGTTAGGCTTGTATGAAACCATCTTTGGGCAGGGTGACAGTGAATTTAGTCCCTTGGCCAATCTGACTTTGTACTGATATTTTGCCGCCATGACTTTCTACTATTTGTTTTACTATCGAAAGTCCCAGTCCTGAACCGTCCTTTTCAATCTCTCTGGCATTGCCGGCTCTATAAAACTCATCAAATATCTTGTCAACTTCATCCAGGGGTATGCCGATCCCCGTATCGATAATATCTATCTGAATATAATCGTCGTGGCTTTTAGCTTCGAGATGAACCGTTTTTCTTTCGGGAGTATATTTTATTGCGTTAAAAAGCAGGTTCGTCAACATCTCATTAATTGAGAGTTGATTACCAACGATTTGGCCAACAGTCGGTTCAATGTTAGAAGTTACGGTTATGGCTTTATCTTCAGCCTTTCTTTCAACAGTATCCAGGGCTCGTGATATAGCAATAGGCAAAGAGAAAGGAGCTGTTTCAAATCGGCCGCTAAGTCTCATCTGTGTCAGATTTAACAATTCGTTGACAAAATCAATGACCTGGGTGGTTCGCCTGCGTGCCCTGCCCAGATAATCAGATTGTAGTTCACTTAAAGTGTTTAGTGATTGATCAGATGCAATATGAAGGCAGCTTTTTATCGCTGTGAGATGCCCCTTGATATCATGAGTCAGGCGGGACACATATTCGTCCTTAATCCGGTCTTTTTCTTTAAGTTGAGTGTTAGCTTCCCTAAGAGCTTTTTCCTGTTTTTGAAGCTGAGTAAAGAAAAGAGTTTTTTGCACAAAATTGATTTGCCTGGCGACTGCTTCTACGAAATCGAACATTTCTTTTGTCGATTTAGATTCAAGAATATCCATATATAGAACATCGACCATGTTCTCAAATTCATTTACGCGAGCAGCAAAAACGACATGAGGACTAGTCTCATCGATAACTGTCAATACTAAATTCTTATCGGCTGACGGCCCACTCCTCGCCATCATAGGAGTATTTGTCGATCGAACCGCGTTAAGCACTCGATTGGAAAGATGCAGGTTGGATACCGGCAAATTCGCTGTACCTGTTAAATCCTTACCAAAATGACAGGCGAGAATATCGGGTGATTTTGGAAGCGGTTCAGAATTACCAGGCAGTCTTATGATAGCAACGAGTGTATCCAACATTTGCGCTAAGCACGAGCATGCTTCAGAATATAATTCTGCTGGCCTGGACAATTCCAGGATATACTCTGTGAATTCATTGAGATCTTTCACCCGGCCAGGAGATAAAATTGTAGCTTGATCGGCTCTATAGCTTACAATATTTTCCTCTAAAACTTCGTCCACAATCGGGATTGTTGCACGAATTGATGTCCCAGGAACTACATGCTGATTGGATTCCTCCGATATAGTCAGTATAAAATGTGATATGTTTATTGTCTGATGGGGTAATATTACATGGGCCTTAACGCGCTGTCCGTCGACTATCACTCCATTACGACTGTCGAGATCTTCGATAATCCACCGCCCAAAAGGGTCCTGATAAATTCTAGCATGTAATCGCGATACACTATCATCATCAAGGGTAACATCACAATTCAAACCTCGTCCTAATATTACCCCCCTTGGGTCAAGCAATACTTTCCTGGTCTCTGTCGGTCCGGATATGGTTAATTTTGTTTTTGCCATATTTGACCTTATTTTAACTCCGTCTTTTATTTGGAAATATTTTTTCTGATTGTCGTGATTCGCCGTGAATTTATTTCCAAAAGGGAAAATCCATCCAAAATAAGTAAGATAGGATATTCATCTGCAATATACCTTAAAAAACACGAATACACAAGTTTTTTGTTGTTATGCTCTTTGTTAAAGTACAACACGCTCTTTTGGTAAAGAAGGCTCACAAAATCCATATTATTAGTTCTGAAACCGGAGGAAGTCCGGTTTTCTGGTTTTTTCTTTACTTTTTTATATTTTATGAGACAATTATATTGTTTGCTTATCTGAGCGTTTACGAGAAGCGATTTAATCAGGTTTTTCTTAATTTACGAGAGCAGAGTTTCCACGTTACAAGAGTGTTTTCTCTTAAGACGTGGAACCTGGCTTGGGGGTGTGCGTCGCAGGGAACTAGCCCGGGATTGCGGAGCTAATTAAATGAAACAGTGTATGAGTTCAGCACTGGTAAGGCGCTATAAAGACGGGCATTGCACTGAAAAGGAGTGTCGAGATGTTGAGATACATATAGCTGAATGTGAAAAGTGTCGGAACAAAGTTGAAGATAGTGTGCCGGATTCAAGCATTATTCAGCAATCTGAAGCGACTTTGACTTTCGCACCCTTTTCGACACAGGACACCTCAAAGACAGCGGCAATTCGATCAGATCAGAATAAGTCCATTACCAGACCAATAGATGTAACGGCGGTTTCTAAGCCTGATACCGATATTGTTCAAAAAGCCGGAGACTCATCTTTTCCAAATTATAAAATCATCGAGGAGCTGCCTCGCGGCGGCCAGGCGGTAGTCTACAAGGCATTTCATATCCCCACCAAGACACTTGCAGCGATTAAGGTTTTGCTTCCCAGTCTGCTGCCTTCAGCCAGGGCACGCTACTACTTCGAGCGAGAGGCGGAGCTAATTGCAACCCTGGATCATCCAAACATTGTTAAGATTCGTGACAGCGGGATTATCCATGGTCAGTATTACTTTGTTATGGAATATATTCAGGGAGCCCCTCTGACTAATTATGCAAACTCACATAATCTGTCTTTCAAAGAGCGGATAATCCTTTTCAAAAAGGTATGTGCTGCTGTTACATATGCACATCAAAAAGGTATTATCCACCGGGATCTGAAATCCGGTAATATTCTGGTAGATGAGCGCAGTGAACCGCACATACTGGACTTCGGACTGGCAAAGGCGATTGGTTTGAGTGAAACAGATGACAAGAACGCAATGCATACTATGACCGGACAGTGGGCTGGTTCTCTGTTGACCATGTCGCCGGAGCAAGCGGCAGGCCAGCCTGATTTAATTGATGTACGGACGGATATTTATTCTTTGGGCAGTATTCTTTACCACATGTTAACAGGTACGTACCCATATAATATGAAAGGCTCGACTTTAGAGATATTGCAGAACATTCAAAAGACCGACCCAATTAGACCCAGACAGATAGAACGCAAATTTGACGCCGATGTTGAAGCGATTCTGCTTACCTCCCTGGCGAAAGATAAGGACCAGCGATATCAGTCGGTAGCCGATTTGCAAAGTGATCTCGACAACTGGCTCCAGGGTCTGCCCATACGTGTTCGTTCAATCAGCACGATGTATCTGCTAAAAAAAATCATCGCAAGACATCGATATACCACTACCGTGGTCGCGCTTCTGCTGGCTATACTCCTCAGCTTTGCGTCGGTCTATTACCATATGTACGGCAGACTTAAAAATACCAATCGCAGACTTCAGGCCTCTATTATTGCCCGCAATCAGGAACTTGCCTCTCAGACCAGTTTCATGCAGGAAGTTGGTATGGATCGTTTCCTTGATGCTTTCCAGGCACACAGGACAAACCAGGCACGATTTGCCGCCAAATTCTTCAGTGAAGAAACCCCACAAAGTATTGCTGCTGCCTTTCTTCTTGACACCAAACCACTCGCGCAAAAAATTGAAACTTTCAGAAAAAAAATGTTGCCGATTGACGCTTGTTTCACTGATTTTATTATCGCTGAGCAGTATTTCTATGACAAAGATTTTGTTCAGGCCGAAAATCTGTACCGCCGATGTCTGGCAAATGACCAGATAGAAGAAAAAAGATGGATTATGATGCGCGCCTTGAAAAGACTTGAGGAACTGCAAAAACAAAACACGCAAATCCGCAACGCGCCTGAAAATCAAAAACAAGCGACCATACAATGATGCCTAAATCTGCTGATAAAATTAGTAGCAAACAATGCCCTCATGCTTTTACGCTTGTCGAATTGCTGGTGGTAATAGCCATAATTGCTATCCTCCTGGCGATTCTGCTGCCCGTAGCCCAGAAAGCCCGCGCGATGACAAAACGCATTCGCTGCCTGTCAAATCTTAAGCAAATCACCATAGGATGGAAAATGTACCTCGACGATTATGACGGGAGATTCCTTCGAGGCATAAATACAAACCATAGCTTTGGAGGGTGGAAAGGTCTGATAGGGCTTCCTGCGAATCGCCCTTTGAACTCTTATCTCAAATTGGATCCTAACGCTACTGAACAGGAGGCCGAATTATTCAAATGTCTTGCAGATAGCGGCAACGTTCCTGGTTTTCTCCCACAGGACCCGGCATATATCGGATTTGGTAACAGCTACCAAACTAATTGGTATCTGGTTGGCCCTGACAACTTCAACCCAAGCAATGACCTTGAAAAGCAGCTCCACCCGCGAATGAAAAACGTTTCACTCGCACATGTGTCCAGCCCTTCGCAACTGCTCCTGCTGGGAGATAATAACTGGGTCCACCAGGCCAGTGAAGGGTTTTGGCATTTCGAGGGTTGGCACAATAAGAAACGTCATTTCAGTATGGCCTTTCTTGACGGCCATGCAAAATTTCTTCATATTCGTAAAGGACTATATATCACATCTGAATATTCCATAATTCCTTTCAAAGATCTCGACGATCTGGCCATGCACATCCAAAGCGAGGTGCCATAATTCCTTCAAATACACTAATTAACACTCCTGATCCTCTCCTGCTGCGATGCTATGTCGCCCGACGGTTCTGCATTTTATTGAGTTTTTTTGAGTTAATTTCTTGACTTTTAACAGCTTATTAACTATGATTCATTCTTCATACGAATAATATCAGCATCGAGTAAAAAACATACTTGAGCAGCATGAAATAAAAGTTATTTTTATATAACGTGCTCGAAAGATGAAAAAAATTCCGCTTAGTTGTCCTGGTCGCAGATTCCTGAAGCGCCCAGGCGAAGGAGGTGGAAAAATGTCAGTAAAAAAAACTTTACCTGCCCCGATTCTGGTTCTTATAGCCGTATTATTCTTTTTCTGCGAGGTTTCCTTAGCAGATGTAATCTTCAGCAATTTTGACCCTAATAATGGATACCATCCATACTACTATACTGCTTTTGACTGCATGGTATTCGACGGCAACATAATAAATATCGATACCGCAATGCCTTTCATCGTCTCTGGTGGAAATTACAGTCTTACCACGATAGACCTGGCAATCAGCAGACAACTGGGTGAGAACGAGATTGATGTCACCCTGACTGACGACTTTGACGGGCAGCCCGGAGAGACTATCGAGACAATTCATCTCAGCAATTCAGCACCAAACTATCCCGGTGTTTATCCCCCTACAGTCGCAATCTCACAGTTCCAGCCAATGCTCACACAGGGAAACATGTATTGGATTATTCTTTCAGCCTCCGGTCCCCCTGATGCACAATTCCAATGGCATGCCAACACCATGGGATATTCCAGTGCAGGCGCCCAAAGAACTCGCATCAATGGTGCAGGCGACTGGATAATATACGACAATTTTACCTGCACTTTTCGTATAACCGGGCAGAGGACGGTAAGAACCATTTATGTTGATGCCAACGCACCGGGCAATAACGATGGAACCACCTGGTATGATGCATATAATTATCTCCAGGATGCACTCACACACGTTCAGGCAGGTGACCGCATCTGCATTGCAGGAGGTATATACAAGCCCGATCAGGGAGAGATGGTTTACCCGGGCGACATCAGCCAGTCTTTCAATCTTGTAAGCAGAGTTGTTATACAAGGCGGCTATGCAGGATATGGACACACTAATCCCAATGAGAGGGATATTCAGGCATACCGTACCATATTAAGCGGCGATCTCAATGGAGATGACGATTCTCCTTACGGATATCAGTATGACAACAGTTATCACGTGGTAAAAGCTTTCGGGGTAGGCTCAACAACCGTTCTCGATGGAGTAACCATTACTCGTGGAAACGCAACCGGATCATGTATTAACGCATATGGGGCGGGGTTATACAATTACTGCGCCTTCCCGAAAATTATTGACTGCACCTTTATCCTGAATTATGCCGAGCAGGGGGGCGGCGCAATTTATAATGTCAATTATAGCAACCCTGCCATATCCGGCTGCATTTTTGTTTCGAATCATGCGAGCGCCGGCGGTGCGATAAAAAATGAAGCTCATTCTTGGTCTTCACTGGCGAATTGTGTGTTTGTCGGCAATTCCGCAGCGAGAGGCGGAGCGATATTCAGTCTGAATTCAGCCCTGTGCATTTCGAACTGCACCTTTTATCAAAACGGTGCATATCTTACGGGAGGCGGTATCTCGGCTAACGGCAGTTCCGTCGCACTCAATAGTTGTATCGTCTGGGCAAATATTTCCCCGCTCAAACCGCAGATAGAACTTAATAACGCAACCATTTCAATTAGCTACTCAAACCTGCAGGGCAAACAAGCTGCGGTTGTTAAAGACCCCAACAGCCTCGTAAATTGGGGAATGGGGAACATTGAAATAGAGCCGCTGCTCACACCGGACGGGCATTTGCAGGCAGGGTCACCATGCATCAACATGGCGGACCCCAATATCGCCGACCCGAATGTTATACAAACCGACGTCGATGGAGAGCTGCGCATAATCGACGGCCGCGCAGATATAGGTGCCGACGAATTTCTGGATAGTGACGCTGACAGACTGCCGAACTCATGGGAGAAAAAATATTTCGCTGATCCTAACTCTGCCGACCCGAACGCAGATCCCGATAACGATACATTAGTAAACCTTGCCGAGTTTGAACTGTACAGCAGTAACCCTCTTATGCCGCCTGTTTACGTCGATCCGAATATCGGGGACGATTCCTACGACGGCAGTTCGCCCATAGTTCTCGGTGATCTTGTTGGGCCTAAGGCATCTCTACAGGCCGGTATAAATGCAGCGAAACGCGGCAATACCGTTCTGGCTGCGGCAGGGGTCTACTCCGGATGGACGAACATGAATCTCGATTTCCAGGGTAAAGCTGTAGTCCTCTGTGCTCCGGATGGACCAAACCAGGCGAAAATAGACGGCCAATACGAGTATCGCCCATTTAACTTCTATTTCTTCGAAACCTATGCAACTGCAGTTGTCGGATTCAGTATCATAAACGGCTACGGGATGGGAGGTGAAACTCAGGGGACCGGAGGAGGTGCAGTTCTGTGTGAGCTGGCATCGCCGCACTTCAGAAACTGTGTGTTCGCCGACAATTATAGCTATGAGCCGGGCGGTGCGATTTACTGCCGCGATTCTATTCCAATGCTCGCGGGGTGCTTAATGTCGAACAACTGGCCTGACGGCATGTACCTGCAGCGAGGTGGGGCAAATATCGCGGGCAATGTTGTGCTCATCACGAACGATTGGCATGGATACAACGCGATGATCGTAGGAGCGGGAACTATCATAACACTACAGGATGCGGCTTTGAATTTGCAGAACTCCCGCATATTATGCAAAGTAATCGGTCTGGGCACGATCGAAGTCGACCCGGGTGAGGAATTGACAATAGAAGGCAGCATCGATATGTCAGACCCAAACGACCCCAATGAAAAGGGGCAGATACTTTGCAGCGGCCTGCTCAGAGTCAAGGCCAATGCACTGATTCAAAACGCTCGTATGAACCTGACACGGGCAAGTTTTGAAGGCGAATCATCCTTCCATAACAATATAATCATTGTTGACGACCTTGCACCACCGGGGCAGTTCTTTATCGAAGATACCGTCGACATTACTGACAATGATATTTATGCCACAGGTGACCGTTTTATCGACTTTGAGCCGAATGTCTTTCAGGGGATTATCGAAAACAACAGGATTTATATTACAATTACTGATGGTGTCGGCAAGGAGGAAGGCGGGCTTCTTGAATTGCGGGGTCTTGACGGCTTGGCAGGCAGCTACACCTGCGATCCGAACAATATTTTCTTCTGTATGACCGCACCCGGCCAGACACCTGATTTCAACATGGCTTCGTGGACTATTGAAAGGCTGGAACTGATACCTGACGCTAAACTTAACCTGACAAATAGAATTGACTACCAGCCACCGTTTGATACCGGTGGTTCCGACGAAGTGCTCTATGTAAAGGAACTTATCCTCGGCGATGGGGCGATTCTTAACACATCATATAACAAAATATACTATGAAAGCCTTGTGGCAGGGCCAAATGCAATAATAGCAAATGAACCGCTGCTCGGCTTTTCATTGGTCAACATCACCATGGATGATCAGAATGAATTCCTCGTCCGTGTTACACCGAATAACTATCTCGACCCTGAGCCGTTTAACTGGGGGGACAATTCCAGAACTCATATCGAGCGGACCGTCGGAGTTACGCCGGATGTAAACGGGATGATGCAGATGACCAATCTGGTCCAGACGGACCCGTGTCTGCCGAATTACAGCCAGGTTATTAGTGCGCGAGCGAAGGGACTTTTTGCCAAAGCAACAGAAGACGAAATCATAATTATCTTCGAGTATTTGTTTACTGTGGCGGATGCCAACGTCGAACTGGTCGTTTACCTCTCAGATGAGCCTGAACTTCTCGACTATGGTGACCCATGCCGAGAGTCTCACTATCTCGAAGCAGCCCGCCTGCGTCCGCCGCCGGCGGGAAGATACGGCTCACCGGGAAGCGGCAAATTGGCAGTATTTGAAACCACTGTCTCGTCCGGCAATCTGAATTTTATCAGAGGTATCCGTATGGAGCTGGAATTGGTTGGTCCGGAAGGTTCCTCCGTTCTCATAAACAACTGGGATCCCTTCGTCTCATGTGTATATTGCGGAGATGTAACGGGAGATGCAGCCGTAACGGTAAGGGATTTTCTGACAGTACTCGGCGAATACGGCAAACTCAGTTCCGACACCAGCAGTTCCGGCCAATCACTGCAATGCCTGAACTCCTCATTTACTACTGATGGATTCATCAATGGTGCCGATCTTTCAGCATGGGATTGGGGCGATTACCTCGCTACTGAGGGAATCATCGGAAGCTTCTGCTTCAGTATACCTATAGGCCCCAGTGGAGGAGGACAAAGCTCTGCCGGTTTCAAATTGCTCACGGATGGTGACATTTTCAACAGCATCTCATCAAATTCTGAGGAAATACTTGACTGTAACGGCCCATTGCTCATCGCCGGAAAAAGATATAATGCCGCTGAATCTGACTTTCTTAGCGATCGTCTCTATGATTTTGACGCTTCTGGAAATTACGGTGGAATGACACTGTCGTTAACCACCGACCGCCTTAACAACAGGCTCATACGTGACCACAATGGAGTCCTTTATCAGCTCAATACGGATATGGGCATGGTAAGGATCTCCGACGAAACTATAATTCTGCCTCGCAACACAGGCGATGCTGTCGCCACCGAACCAAGATACTCTCAGCCCGCCACCGTTTATGCCGGTTTTCAGGGTACAGGTGAGAGTACATGGGGACGGCCCGTTACCGATGTGGCCTTTGATCCCAACGGATACCTTTATATTACCCCGGTTGTCGTCGTACCGGACGGGCAGGACGCGTACACCGCGTCTGCGAAACTGCAATTAGCAACCGGCCAGACTCCGCCTTACAATGTTCTTGAAATTTATGATGATCCGCCGCTGCCTGGCGACAACCAGGATGCAAACAATATCAGGGAAATCGAAGTTGACGAAAACGGCGATGTCTTTGTCATAAATAATTACTACGTTAACAACAGCGATCGTCTTTGGGTCTATAAGTCCGATGGAGACTCAAATAAATGCGAATTGCAGGCGCTGGGCATATATGGACCAACCGGTCTGTGCAATTCTGTTTACGACAGTTCAAGGCTTTATCTTGCCTCTTCGCAGAACCAGCCTACCGCATCTTCGACGACTCTCTACGTATTCTCAAAGAGTAATCTCAGTTTGCTTACTCCGATACAGATAAATGATATGGGGCACGTTGTCAGCGTTATTGAAGACCCTGCTACGGGCACTGTCTGGGTGCTTGGGTTCAAGATGGCCTCGATACCAACTTACCTGCCTTTAACCCCGACTCCTTTCTGGGAGCCTTATCTGGCCAGTGTGCCGTATGACTCCAACGATCCTGTTACAGCCGTCCACCTGAACGACCCTGCATGCGACTTACAATTGCCGCTCTCCATTGTTTGGACAGGTATAGAGGAGAAATGTGGCGGGGCTGATTTGGATGGCATGGGCGACGTAAGCTTTAGCGATTTTGCTATACTAGCCTTGCAGTGGCTGCAAGCTCCAGGCTCCCCGCCTGCCGACATTGCGCCTAAGCCTCAGGGGGACGGCATCGTTAACCTGTTGGACCTGGCTGTTCTTGCCGAACATTGGCTGGAAAGCGGCTGCGCTGATCCTTAAAAATGCGCCGGCGAGCCGGCACAAATAAGTTCGCTATGCAACAGCAGGTTCTTCGTATCTGTCGAATTTCACGCTGATTTTTTTGCTTACTCCCTGCTGCTGCATGGTTACGCCGAACAAAACGTCGGCTATGCTCATGGTGCGTTTGGAGTGTGTGATGATAATGAACTGGGAGTGCTGCTGGAATTCCCTGATTATGAGGTTGAACCGTTCGTTGTTTGCCTCATCGAGAGCGGCATCGGCTTCGTCGAGGAAGCAGAAGGGTGAGGGCTTGCTTTTAAAGACGGCAAAAAGAAGCGCCAGAGCAGTCAGCGCCTTTTCTCCGCCGCTGAGCAGGCTGAGGCTTCGCGGCTCTTTACCGGGCGGACGGCCGATTATTTCAATACCGCATTCAAGGACATTTTCCGGATCTTCGAGCATAACATCTGCTTTTCCGCCGCCGAAAAGCTTTCGGAATATTTCCTGGAAATTGATACGCACGGTTTCGAAGGTTTCTACGAACCTTTCTTTGCTTTGTTTATTGAGTCGATTTATAAGCTGCTGGAGCTGGGCTTTGCTGCTGTTGAGGTCCTGTACCTGGGAGGTCAGGAATTCATTGCGTTTTTCCAGCTCCTGCTGTTCATCGATCGCGCTGACATTGACGCTGCCCAGCCGATCGATCTTTGCCCGCAAATCGGTGATTTCCTGTCGGATGCTGTCCCAGTCAAGGTTCTGTTCGCTGTAGGTTTCATAGGCCTTAATAAGATCAATCTGGAGCTCTTCGCCGACCCTCTGGGTAAGGTCGGTTTTTTTAACATCGATGTTGCTAAGCTCAATTTTAACCTCGTGGATCTGCTGTTCGATCCGGCTCTGTTCACCGCGAAGCGTACGAAGAAGCTGTTCAGTGTTTTTCTGATTTTCGAGAAGCTCCTGGACATTCCGGTGGAGCAGGCTGCTGTCATGCTGAGTCTGTTCTTTTTCGAGATAAAGGGCCGAAACAGCGGTTTCGCAGTTCAGTATCTCACACTGTTTCTGGCTGATTTGGCTGGAGGAGGTGTCGATCTCGGATTGAGCGGCTTTTAGGCTTCGCATGGTATCTGCGATCTGAGATTCAAGGCTGGATATTCGTGAGGTTGCGGCTTTTAGCTGTTCTGTAAAACGACCGACCGAGACCTTCAGGTTGGTAAGCAGTTCGGTGCTATTGTGCTGTTGCAGGCGGCGGTCGGCAAGGCGCTGATCCAGTTCGGTGACGCGCTGGTTCCGCTGGGTGTTGACGGTCTCAAGTTCTTCGAGTTGTTGTTTTGATTCGTACTCTTTTTGGACGGACCTTGCGATTTGTGTTTCGAGGAGGTCTATCTCGCCGGTTATGAGAGGCTGTTCTTCGGTAAGGCGTTTGATGTTCTGCTCTATGCCGCTCAAATGAGACGTCAGGGTGGTTTTTTCGGTGTTAGCCTCATAGACGGCGGTTCGGAGGTCCTGATAAAGTTTTTCAAGATGCCGGCTCTGCTGCTCGTTGCCGGCAAGTTGTTCCTGCTGTCCGGCGATGCGTTGTTCAATCTGGGTGATTTCGTTCTGGAGCTGAGCAAGCCTGCTTTTTCGCGATATGAGGCCGGTGCTGCTGCCGACAGGCCCGATAGTAACAAGGCCGTCATTACTGAGGAATTCGCCCTGTTCGGTGACAAAGCTGTATTGGGCCGGCAACTGTCTGCTGAGAGCAAAAGCAGAGTCGATATTATCGACCAGGATAGTATGCCCCAGAAGTTTCCATGCCAGAGGGGCATATTCTTTGTCATATTTTACAAACTCGACGGCGCGGCCGCGAACAGAAGGGTATTGTGAAAGATCAATGCTGTCAACAAAGGGCTGTAACTGATCGCTGCATATTACATTGACCCTTCCCTGTAGCTGAGCGAAATGCGATCTGGCTTCAAGAAAATCCGTGTGCCGGTTAACGACCATCGCGTTTGTCTTGCCACAGAGGGCTGCTTCAACAGCGGCAGCATACGTTGAGTCGGCATGGATCAGATCGGCGATAATGCCGACGACGCAGTTGAATTTACTGCCCTGTTCGGATCGCTCGGCCAGAATGCGTTTAACAGCGGTGTTAAGGCCTTCGCGACGATCTTCCATATCGCGCAGAACGGTAAATTCGCTGGTCAGGGCGCTTCGGGCCTCCTTTGCTTGGGCAAGGGCTTCGTTGTTGTGGAGGAGCTGTTCGCTGACAGCGGCTATCTGGTCGCGCTTGAGGTGCAGGGAATCCTGAAGTTCGGTGAGGACTTTTTCAATATCGTTGAGGCGTGCCTGGTGCTGAGCCTTCGCTGCGAGAAGCTCCTGGAGTTCTGTTTTGGCAGCTTGGGCGCGGTCAAAGAGGCGTTCCTTCTGGCCTGACAGATTACTTCGATATTCGGAAAGACTGCCAAGCTCGTTGTGCAGTTGTGCGGTTCGCCTGACGATGTCAATTATTCCGGATTTTTCATCCTCAAGTTCTGCGTTGATCGACGAGCACTCGGCGGTAATAGTGCGAATGGTCTCTTCGGCGGCAGCAAGTTCGGCGTTTTTATCCTTGAGGGCTTGCTGGGATTCAACGGCTTCGGTTTTGGCCTGGGAGATGTCGTTGTTCAGGCGGCGATGCTGATCGGTAAGCTCGCGAAGAAAAGAGCGGGTCTGGTCCCTGCGCGCCTGGAGTTCAATAATATGAGACCGCAGAAAATTAATTCGCTCGTTTTGCTGGTCGATTCTGCTTATGACAGAAACGAGGGCATTATCCGTCTGATTGATCTGGTTTTCAGTTTGTATGATCCGGCTGCCAAGCTCGCTGATAAGGGTATCATTTGCGGCGACTTCAGAGACAACAGCGGCAAATTTTTCATTGAGCTGGCCAAGGGTTTTCTGTTTTTGGTCGGCATCGGTCTTGAGCTTGTGAAATTCGGAGAGGGAATAATTGACTCGCAGTTCTTTTAGTTGCTGGCTGTACTGCAGATAGCTTCGTGCCTTTCCGGCCTGAAGCTTTACGCTTCGAAGTTGTTTTTGCACCTCGCCTACAATATCTGCCAGTCGCAGCAGATTCTGCTCTGTGCGTTCAAGCTTTCGAAGGGCTTCTTTTTTATGTGCCTTGTACTTACTTATGCCTGCGGCTTCTTCGAATATACCGCGGCGTTCCTCCCTGCTGGCGTTCAGGAGACGATCGATCTGTCCCTGCTCGATTATGGAATAAGCACGTACTCCGACGCCGGTATCCATGAAAAGCTCCCGGATATCCCTGAGGCGACATGGTTTATTATTGATGAGGTACTCGCTTTCGCCGCTTCTGTACAGACGCCGCGATATGACCAATTCATCAGTATCGGCAGCAATGGTGCCCGATACATCTGAGAAACAGAGACTGACCTCACTCAAGCCAAGCGGTTTGCGGCTGGTGCTTCCGCCGAAGATGACGTCGGCCATCTGGCCGCTGCGGAGGCTTTTTGCACTCTGCTCACCGAGCACCCATCTGACGGCGTCAACGACGTTGCTTTTGCCGCAGCCGTTCGGGCCGACAATAGCGGTGATTCCTGAATCGATTGGGAATTCTGTTTTGTCTGCGAAACTTTTAAATCCGTTTAAGACTACTTTATCAAGCTTCATCTGATCTAGGGGCTTCCATCCCTGGAAACACCACCATCCTCACAAAGAACCATAATAATTATAAACACCGTTTTATTATCGGCCATTAGGGTAATTTACTTTATATTTACGCCCGGCCCCATGCGGAATTGTGCATGGACAGCCCCTTTTTCGACCATATCCTGTAATATTTTGGTTGTTTCACTGTATGGAACAGCCAAGCCCGGCAGTCGCTTCCGGCCTGCGGGTACCGAAGGTGCTTCTGAAAGGCGGCGGATAATATTTGCCAGAGCAAATGACGAGCGGAGTGGGGGGGTCAGCGGGCCGCTGCGTTCAGGACGCGTTCGGATTATCGAAACATAATCGGTCTGGTCAGTAGCGTTGATTGTGATAGTTTCGTCAGAGGAGCGAATAAAAATGTTCTTTTCACAGTATATTGGAGCGCCAAACAAAACTATTTTGGGGGCAGAACTTCGGGATACATAGATAATCTTGGGACCATGTGCTGTTACGATATCGAGGTCGAAGTTGTCTCCAATTCGTTCACTGATTATGGAGATGTCATCAAGCCGTCGGAGCTGCTGGTAAGCGGCAAAAGAGACGTCGAAACTTTCTTCGCCAAGAAATTTGCCAAGGATGGCGATCGCGTTATTACGGCTTGCTGCACTGCCGATAGCGTCAATGGCAGCGACCCGGTGGTTGATGCTTCCCCGCATCGCGATGTCGCTTAGAACGTTCAAGCCTGCATTGCTGCCGATATTTAACATGCAGCGAGCGGCACGCAGACGGACCTCCTCATTTTGCGAGGAAAGCAGCTCCTGAAGAGCTGGGAGGGCCGGCTTGCCGATTGCCTCAAGAGCGGCCTCGCTGAGGTTTTTATTATCGGAGGACTGGAGGTCTGAGGCAAAGCGGGTGATGCGATTTGCCATCATTTGTTCATCAGAACCAAGGTAAGCCATGGAAACAAGGCGTGCAAAGCGTTGTTTTGCATTTCTGTAGCTTTCGGGGGGTGTAAGATATATAAGGCCTGGGCCTTTTGACTGCGCAACGCCCTCTCCGAATCTCATGAGGAGGCGATTTCGGATCACACTAGACATCTGGTAGTCAGGCTCAAAAAGACTTACGGCAATAGGCCGATCCTCAAGGACGCGGCCTCCGCCGAGGACAAAGCCTTTTGTCAGATCAGACTGCGATGCGCACTTATCGATGAAAACCGGTCCGGCGGCTTGAGCAACTATACGGGATTGTACGGGCATTTCATCGTAACGCCGGATGACTCGCATATCCATAGTGTACAGTTGCCCTGCGGACAGCGAGGTAGTGTCGGTGCCGCTGAGGGCTTCAACACGTATATCAAATTGTTCGTTTTTAGAAGCAACAGGCGGTATCCGTCCGTAAACGCGCACCACGGCTGTATCGGTGCTGTTTATGAAGGCGTCAATATCAAAATCCGAGTCTTTCGGAAGTCTTTTGAGGATGTAGGTTTTAAGGGACTTGCGGATACCCGGCGGGCAGTGCGATGATCCGGTGCCGCCAAGGCCGCCAACGATGCCGTAGCCCTGTACCTGGATCGGTTCAGTGGCGAGCAGTTCCGCGACGGAGCTGACCTGAGTGCCAAATTCGCTGCCATACAGAAGGGGGGCTTGTGGTTTTTGTTCGAGAACACGGCTCTGCCTGCAGCCGTTCAAGACCAGGCAGCATAGAAACAACGAGGACCATAACAGCCTGTCAAACATCATTATGCTCCCAAAAAACGGCAGAAAAAACCTAGATATAAATTAATCAGTTGAAAATATTAAGGACTGTTTAGAGGTACGTCAAGCACAATATGCAGGACATCTGGTTATTTTGGGTGGATATTCCGGTCAAAGTCCGTTAAGTAAAGTGCTGATTCTCGGTGCATTAGCGTTTATCGCGATCCCTAAAATTATTACCAGCGCCACCAACGCAAAAATCTCAGCCTGTGATCGAAACGTGGCCATTATAAATCACCGGATTAAATTATATAAAAGGGGGTATCTCCTTGACTCCAGTACATACAATCGGTAGTATTTGCGATCATGGAAGATTACCCGCGAACATTGATGGAATTGGAAAAGCGGTTTTCATCGGAAGAGGCCTGTCGGGAATATTTGGAAGTTCT
>JBDRHL010000170.1:0-2265 GCA_043816955.1 Planctomycetota bacterium
TCTCGGAGTTGAAGAGCGTCAGTCATTAACCGCGCTCACTGATCTGGTCGAACCGAGCAATGCTCCTTTTTAGTGTGTATCAACCACTTAGAAGGATTTAACCAATAACCCTTAACCCAGTATCCAGCAGGGGGGAGATAATATCATAACCCTTGCTGGGGTAAACTAAGGAGAACGATCATGATTAAGAAACAAAATTTGTCATCCTCATTAATCCAGTGGATTATGACCACCACCGGGCTTGGGCCTGGTATTGGAGAAATTCAGTACGTGGCTCCGGCGGCGGCCTCAACGTCCCAGTACCGGACCCAGCTCCAGTCAATGGGCGTTGATGACATCAGCCTACTCCCATCTGTGGCCGAAGCCAAAACGGTTGCCGCCCGGAATGACGTTATGTTGATCGCCCCCGGAGCTTATGTTGAAACCGCATCGATCGCCTGGGATAAAGACTTCCTGCATGCCATCGGGCTTGCCGGTCCACGCAGCTGGTCAGACTATTCAGAGCCCGGCGTGTCGATTTACACAACGACCGCTGCCCAGGCTGAGGTTGTGAATGTGACCGGTGATTATTGTCAGTTCCATGGAATCAACTTTGCCAATAATGGGGCCAATACCGGCAACCTCGCGGCATTTCTACTGAACGGATATTGTGGTGTCATGAAAGGCTGTAGTTTTGACGGCGCCATGAACACGACCAATGACGTTGCGGCTGCCGCAGCTGTTTACGTCCACAGCAATGCCCATGATTATCTGTTTGACGACTGCCGGATCGGAGATGCTTCCTGGTGGGTTCGTGACACGACAAACTGTGGGCAGTTGGCCTTTACCGGGACGAACAGCTACAACGGGCTTTTCCGAAATTGTCTGTTCCAAATGCAGTCTGTGACAGCAGCCAGCTGTTTGGTTCGCATAGCAACCACGACAGCGCTGCGTCTCGATACCATCTTCGAGCGCTGCATGTTTACCAACCAGTATCTAAACTGGGGCGCGAATCTGAACCAGGTATTTTACCAGACTGGTGCTCAGGCAACATGTAGGATCCTTCTGAAAGACTGTGCAATGTCCGGGTTCGACGAATGGCAGGACAGCGACTACACCTCGATGTTCCAGAGCAATATGGGTGTGGCTACGGCCGGCGGCGGTATCTGTATCGAACCGACAGCAACAATTTCATAGGAGTTAAATCATGCCTATCGAAGATTATAACACCTGCTCAACCTGCAGCGGCTCCGGTAAGAACGGAGATGGTTTTTGTGTTGACTGTATGGGCACAGGGGCAACTCCCGTTAAGGGAATCAATTCTTTTTTTAAAGAGCAGTTTAGTGCTATCAGGGCAGAGCAGGCCTCCCAACGTGAAGATCTTACGGCTGCGCTTGCTGCAATATGGAAAAAAGTAAAGGACCTTTAATGGGTGCAATATGATAGGCAAAAACACAAAACGTAAACGCATTCGCTACCCCCATGACAGACAGCTGGTTGTCGGAAGGGGTAGCGATATGCAGTTTAATCCAAAAGTTTGGAAACAATGGAACGAGGATGCTTGTGATGCCGACCAGTGGAAACACGGCAGAATAAGTGATCCATATCGTGATAACTACGACAAAATAAACTGGGACTAAGAAAAGGAGAAAGTTATGAATGTGAAAAAGTGTGAAGAATGCGGGTTAAAGTGGGACGAAGATGTAGCTCCCCATGTGTGCCCAACAAAACCAAAAGAGGTAAAGTCCAAAACTAAAAAGGGCAAGGGCGATGAGGAAAAATAAAGAATCATGACAGACTCAAACCTCATATCCCCGGACTTTAAGAAAGTCACCCTCCATGGCCTAACCCTAATCGTAACAGGCTTTCCGCGCTCGGGCACCTCCATGATGATGAATATGCTCGAAGCCGGTGGTGTGCGCATTATCCAGGATACCGATGAGAATATCCCAAGTGGAAAGTATAACCCAGGCGGTGTAAGGGAACTCGAAGATGTTGGCGCCATGATCAAACTCAACAAAAAGGAGTGGACCAAAAACAAAGCCGTCAAAATCGTCACCCCATATGCTGAATGGTATCCGATCGACCGGCCGCTTAAAGCCATCTTCATGCAGAGGGACATAAATGAAATCATTACTTCTCTCATGGCGATGAGGTCCATCTGGAGCGTAGACATCCCCGACTCAATCAACTGGGCGAGGGGATATCTGAAACACTTGAACATTCCCACCCTATTTATTAAGTATCATGAGGTTATCAAATATCCGAAAACAACCGCCCTCGGCA
>JBDRHL010000171.1:0-10524 GCA_043816955.1 Planctomycetota bacterium
GCGAAATCCTGCAAATTCTCAGCATTGTGCTTTTCGAGAAAACCTCTATTACACAAGTACTTACGAAAAATCTTTTGCAAAATGGAAATAGCCAGTTTCATAACCAATTGCTATTATTCGACTTATAACGGGACAGTAGTGACTGAAAATGTAAAATCATAGAGTTAATGCAATTGGTTGTTCGGAAAAGGCCGACTGGATTACCCACAAATCCTAGGATGGTAATAAAGTTTCTATGGAGCGGATTGATGCTCATTGTACTGGAAGACCTCTTCGATTTTTTTGCCAAAAGCACGGGCAATTTTGAAAGCCAGTGCGAGAGAAGGATTGTATTTCCCCTGCTCTATAGCGATGATGGTTTGTCTCGTGCAACCGGCCTTTTCAGCTAAGTCCTGCTGGCTCATCTCATTATTATCAAAACGTAAACGGCGGATATTATTAGTAAATTCAATTTTCGCCATTGGTAAATCCGAATTTGTAACAAACAAGAATTGTTATAGCGTGTGCGACAGCCATTGCCAGCCATCCGCCAAGGAAGAACCGGGCAAGCCAATATACTGGAATTAGCGTATCCATTCCTACTACTTTCGATGTTATCACGAACGATGCTACGAAAAAGACAAAAGCCGCTGCATAACCAAACCGTGATGCTTGCCGTTGGATCAACAAATCCCGTTCATCAAAGAGTATCTCACCTTTCTTGCGATAAAATTTAGAGAATGTTTTAGAGAATGTTGTAGCAAAAACCACCAGAAAAATGCATATTATTACCGGCCAGACTGTACCAAACCACCAAGCTTTCGAAAATGAATATCCGTATTTATGCATGTACAAAAATGAATTGATCACACTCGCAACCGCAGCTAAGGCTATAACAATTAACTGAAACCATGCAACTTTTTGTGTTTTATTCATTTTTATTCCTCCAGCCGTATTCGTTTAATATTGCAATGGAATAGATTAAAAGAACCCAATACATCCCACCAAATACCATCCAACACAGGTAAAGCACTGACACCTTGCCGTTCGGGCCGTAAAACCATAACGGTACCATTGCAGCCAGCACAAACAAAGGCCAAAAGCTCCAATACGCTGCTACCATTGCCCTTTGCTTAATAAGAAGATCTCTTTCGTCAAGTCCTTGCCTATCTTTTTTAAATAAGGATGGGCGAATTTTGCTAAATCCCATAATCCCAATAAATCCAAAACCCGCCATCGAAGCACGCCAGGACATTCCCACAGCAAAATGCAAGACAAGCACCGCTGTTATACTAAGTCCGAGCGCCAGCCCTAACATAATTAGCGTAAACCATGCCATTTTCTGATACTTATTCATGATTTTTGTTCCTCCAGCCATATAGGGTTAGTATTGCAATAGACCAAGCGTAAAAATTTGTGAGACCAGCAGCGCCGAAGATCAACGGTAACCAGTTTGTGGTGATTGGAGCGTTAGGGCCAAGAATAGTAAAAGGCAGCATTGTTGCCAAGCCGACAACAAGGTAAGCTAATGCAAAGCCTGTAAGAGCAGCTCTTTTCTGAATATAGTGATCACGCTCATCGTATTCTACTTTTTCCGGGTCCTTTTTGAAAAACAGCTGAGCCAACCCACCAATACCAGCTATGCCCATGAAACCAAGGCCTCCCCAAGCTCCTGGAAAACCAAATTTGGCATAGGCAACTGCAATAGCTATAGCAGTAAGAATAAAAGCACAAGTGAAAACTACGAATATAAACATAGCTATTTTTTGTATTCGTTTCATTTTAGAAATCTCCTTATGGTCAAATTTCAGTCAAGCTTACATTACTTATTGTAAGGTGTACATTACAGAAAGTCAACTATTATTTACATAAATTTTTAATTTTTTTAACCCCCGTTTTGGCCTCAAAAACACGGGAAAACTGGTTTTTTTGCAATTACCTTAGAAAATATCGCTGAATTCTCAAAAAAATACACAAATATTCATTTTTATGGTTGACATATACACGATAATCGTTAATAATTACATGCAACTTACTAAGGAGATAAAATTATGATACAGACATTTATTGAGAAAAACAGGAAACTGCTGCTATTCTATTACTGGGCAATGCGGGTTGGCGGCTGGATGTTTTTAGCCTTGGCATTTCTAGCAATGGCGGGGCATTCTGTCGCGTTGTCCACACGAATTACGGATCCCCAGGAATTTAGCCGCTACTGGCATCACGACGTGCCTTGGGGAACATTCAGCAATGGACTTCCCACCGGCTTACTTGCACTTGGAATCGCGCAACTTATCAGGTATCTGCTTGAAACAGATCGCAAGCCTGACTGGATTTTCCGAAATGCCGATAAATTGCTTTACACATATACCACCATTCTGATCGGCTATTATTGTTGGAGGGGTGTGACAGATGTGATTTTGCATTTTAACGAGCCTTATGATTTCCCTCTGCGTTTAATAGCCTTAGCAGCGTTTATCCTGGTAAAACTACTGGTGTTGGTGGGAGTAGCTGAGTTGCTAAGGCGTTTATTACCAATTATTGAAGAATCACGGACGCTGGTCTAAAGGAGGCTGTGAAATGATTAATATCAGGCTTGATTATGTACTTTTAGATCGGCGGATGAAGCTTAAGGATCTGGCAGAGGCTACCGGCCTAGCGGTAAATAACCTTTCGATACTCAAAACCAACAAAGCCCGTGCGATTCGGTTTTCAACCTTAGATGTGTTATGTAAAGTTCTCAACTGTACACCCGGCGATTTAATTGAATTTATTCCAGACACAAAAGAAAATGCTCAACTTGATGACCAAAATGTTTAATCACACTCGTATGTCGCCAGTGTCCTGCATCTATAAATACGTAAGACTAACAAAAATGCTGTATATGACAGAAATCAGCCATTCCTAAGAGCTTGTTCCAAGAATTAGTCTCCAACTTTAGAAAAACTGTTCCTTTTCCTCATTTTTTGGTGTCGCCAATCGGCTCTAATTAACTTAGTTTGATATTATTTGAGATTTATCACAACGACGGGCGCAATTTCTTCGAGCTGTTGTTTCAAATCGGCAGCCTTACCGACTACTACTATGACCATTTTACCCGGATCAATCGTCTTTTGCGTCAGAAGTAGACAGTCTTTGCGTTTTGTTTTGGAAATGCTTTTCAACAGCCTGTCGAGATAATCGGCACCAAGGTTCTGCGATTCGATCAACCACAGATCATCGGCAATCTGCTGCGGCGTCTCACGATTCATTACAAAACTTCCGAGTATATATGATTTGCTGTCTTTAAGTTCTTCTTCGGAGGGCTGTACCGTCCGCAGGCGTTCAATTTCTTCCAGCACAGCTTTGACCGCTTGGACGGTGGTTTCGGTTTTACTGAACGTTCCTGCCTCAAATGCTCCGGCGAATCGCTTTGCTGTATAACCGCCCCAGACGCCGTAGGTCAGGCCCCTCTCAACACGGATAGTTCTGTTCAACCGGCTGTTAAAACTCCAGCCGAAATAATTGCTGACAATCCTGCTGACAAAGTAGTCAGGCTGCTCATGCCGGGTAATGCCGATTTGCCCTGTTCGAATCTGACTCTGTGTGCTGTCAGGCTTATCTACCAGATAAATCGTTGTGTTATTTGGCTCGGACAGTTCCGGCAACCTGGGGATTATATGGTTTGCTTTGGCAGGCCAGCTCCCAAAAGTCTTCCTTGCTAATCCCATCGCCCGATCGTGTTCAATATCGCCGGCAAATATCAATACCGCCTCACCTGGTTCGACAGCCTCTTCCCACCAACTCTTCAGGTCCTCCACTCTCAGGGCATTGACATCTTCAATTTCACCTACCGCTGTCCGTGAATAAGGATGTTTTCCATAAAGGCGTCTTCGGAATTCTCTTTCTGCTATGTAGTCCGGTTCTGTAGAGGATACCGCAAGGGAAGTGAGAATCTGATTGCGAAGCTTGCTGAACTCGTCAGCGGAAAACGTCGGCTGCAGCACAACCTCACCCAGGAGCATCATCCCTCGTTCAAGATGGTCAGTCAGACAGCTCATCGTTACTGTGCCTGTGTCCATTTCGCACCGGCCTGCTATACTGATCGCGTATGTCTCAAGTTCTTCTGCCAGTTGAGCTTCACTGTAATTAACCGTTCCTTTTGTCAGCATTTTCAGTGCCATGGAAGCCGAGCCTGGTTTTGCTTCGCTCCATGAGCCTGCGAGCAGACCAAGCTGTGCTGTAACGAACGGAACTTCGCTGTTGGATACCACGATAACTTTAAGACCATTGTCTAACATATCGCTGGTATACTCAAATTTAAGTTTCGGAGCAGCCAGCTTACCAAATGGCGCCTTTTTGGGGTATCTGGCAGGCCGGACAGTTCCGTCTCTACCCGGTTTAGGGGCCTTGTGTTCCGGTTCTGCTGTAATGGGAGATATCTCTTCGGCACTTTTTCGCTCTGAAATTGTGCCCGAAAGGTTGCGGTCAATTCTGGCTTCAAGGGCTTTCTTTTCGGCCAGATATGTTCTTGCCACGCGCAAAATGTCTTCTGGGGTAACGCTGCGGATATTATCAAGCTGTCGGTTTACATAGGAAATATCGCCGATGAGCACAGCAGCATCTCCAAGAGCCCTTGCCTTGCTGCCAATTTGCAAATTCTGGGTCACAAGCTCCCGCAGCATCTGGTTTTTGGCTTTGGTCAGCTCTTCAGGGCGGACCGGTTCCTCACACAGTCGGGCGATTTCAGCCTTTATAACATCCAGTGCCTTATTGGGATCCGCGCCCAGAGGAGGCAGAACAGCACCTGCTGCAAATATGCCATCCTGCTCGAATGACCATGAAATTGCCTCGGCGTATACTGCAAGCTGGTTCTGGGCAACCAGTTGCCTGTAAAGCCTGCTGCTGTTGCCGCCCCCCAATATCTCTGCGAGAAGATCGATCGCTATTGTATCAGTGTCCTTCAACGGAACTGAACGATATACAACACCTGCTACAGGAGCAGGGGCATTGTCCTCATCAAGAGTAACGCTTCCTGGTTTTTCAGGTAACGGCTCTTTGATTGTAACTGTTTCCGGCTTGTCATATCTTGGAATCCATCCGAAATATTTCCTCGCAAGGTCCTGTGCCTTGCGGTGTTCCACAGCGCCGACTATCAGAAGCGCAGCATTGCCTGGAACATAATATTTCTTCCAGAAATCCCGCAGTTCGGAGACACGGGACGCCCGCAGATCAGCAATGTTTCCGATAGGAAGCCAGCGATATGGATGCACCTTGAAGATTTCCGACATCAGGCTGTCAAGCGACTCACCATAAGGCTCGTTGAGTTTCATCCGCCGCTCTTCTTCGACAACCTTGCGCTCGGTATCAAAATTTTCCTGGTTGATATTCAGAAATGTCATCCGTTCAGCTTCCAGCCATAAAGCCAGCTCAATCTGATTGGCAGGCAGGCTCTGCAGATATACCGTCCGGTCAAAGCCGGTATAACCGTTGCTGGTGCCGCCGACCTTTCGAATAAAATCAAAATGGTCTGTCGGGCCGAGTCTATCAGTGCCGCGAAACATCATATGCTCGAACATGTGCGCAAAACCCCGTCTGTTCGGCTGCTCGTTCTTCGAACCGACGTGGTACCATACCTGCACGGTGACAATGGGGCAGGAAAAATCCTCAAGTGTTATCACGTCCAGACCGTTTTCAAGTTCAATTTGCTGATAATCAAACCGGCCTGCTCCGGCAAAGCCGCAGGTGCTGATCAGCAACGCCAGGAAAAGAACATTCCGGAAGATTTTCTTAAAATTGTTGGTCATTCTTTTACAATAAATCATGCAAAAACTCCTCTTGTTTATTAAACGGCTTTTGTGGCGGTGATTATACACTATCCGGCTGGTAATTCCAGTTGGCCGCAGGATTTTTCAAGTTGGTTTATGATACCGGCTGTGCGAATAAACCCTCTACAGCCGGCAGGTAGTTTGTAACGGTATATTTTTGCGCCATTTTGGTTTTTTGCGATTTCCACTTCGATTTTACCGTGCGGCGTGGGAACCGATGCTTTCAATGTCGGCAGATTCTCCGAATCCACGGGCGGGACCAATAAAACCTCGTCCCAGAACGCTGTTTTAATTTTGATACCTGCCAGGTATTCAAGGAAATCTCTTGCAGGTGTGGCGCCGTGAATATGACAGTCGCTGTTGCCCGCATTATGGAAGAACTCTTCGCCGCATGTTGTCTGCCCGGCTTTTATTGGTTCTCCCCATCGATCAAGAAAATATTCAATTGCCGGTTCCGTCTTACCTGCATCTATGAGGAAGCGGGTTAAAGCTCCCATTTCCAGTCCGCCTGACGATCGGCAGCAGATAAAATCAGGGTCAGTTATTTTCCTGAAACATTCGAGCCCCTTTTGTTTATCAATAATTTCCGCACGCATCATCAGGAACAAGGTTGATTCACAGAAGGTTGCCTTGTTTTTGTTCCCGTTTCTGTCGAAATAGACATTATCTCTGTAAAGTCCGAATTGCTCTTCCCAAAACACTTCATCAAAAGCGGCTCTTGCATTTTCAAACATTGTTTTGTACAAATCACACTTTTGATTTTCACCGATTATTTCAGCAATACAGGTTGCTTCTCGCAGTGACCACAGCCAATAGGTATTGATAATTGCATTATAGCCTCTGGTCGGTTCATCAAGCCAGTCACCCCACGTTTTACGATCCTTTTTTTGCCATGTTTCCCCGTAGGCATATGGTTTTCGCGGCCTGCCGTCAGCCCAGGATAAAAACCGGCGACTAGGCGTTTCGAATAACAGGCCGTTCTTATCGATGAAACGTGTTTCATACTCGATGTGCTTTTTGACCTTATCGAACATCTGGTTTACAAAATGTGTGTCTGATGTATGCCTGAGATATTCTGCAAGTTTTGCCACCCAATAGCAACTACACGCTATCATATTGTAATCTTCGGTATTTCCTGGTGACATGACGGGTAAACAGCCGTTCGCCCATTGGGATTTTCCAGTTAATTCCAGGACCAGCCTGAATAAATGTCCCATTAACATAGAGTTTGTACTTTGCTTCGGCATAGGCCCATATAAAGGCACTTTTCGGGACTTCAGAAAGGTCAAATTCCTTTCGGAAAAAACGGTATGTGTTTTCTTTTCTCGGGTCTTGTCCGCCCCATATCCAGTCAGCGCCACGCATTTGTTTCGCTAGCTCGGTACTTTGCAGTTCTTTGGTCAGTTCGGAGAGTTTTCGACTTTCGGAATTCATTTTGCGATCCTTGGCGATCTCTTTTTGCGTAATACGCAATCAGTTATTCAGGAATCAATCCTTTTAAGTAACGCTTCCCATCCCTGCTTTGCATAAAATCTGTGTCCGCCCGGCCCGACTACCAATTTACATTTGTCTGCTGCGCCGGCAGCGCGGTATATATTCTTAAGTTGCCTAAATGCCCTGCGTACCCCGGAGATTGGAAATATCGGGTCTTTGACGCCTGCTACGACCACCACAGGTTTGGGGGCAAAAAGGCCAAGAACATCACCCATATCAGCGTAATTATACAGGCCCGGGATGTAGTTATCGGCGCAGTGATAAATCGACATTATCGAATCGCGAAAAGTGGAAAAAGCACAGGATGGCATAGCAAACTTGACACGGCTAAGAAGTGCAGAAGCATAAATACTGACGGTACCGCCCCCGGAATTGCCCATGACTCCGATTTGTGCCATGTCGGCATCACCGCGAGCCTGTAGATAATCTATGCCTCGATCAACATCAAAAACACGCTCGCCAACCAGCGTTCTGCCAAGCATAAGGGCATGCATGACTGCGTCATGACAGCCGTGTGGGGATATTGCTTTCTGTATCTGTTCTCTGCGAAAGCCGAAACTTCTCTGCTCAATGCAAAGTGCTGCGAAGCCGCGCCGCATACATCCGATCGCAAAATCACGATCGCCTGGCACGCGCATCGGCTTTGTCTCGTTTTCGCGCTGCACAGCAATGGAAAAATGCATCCCTGTGGTATGACCCTGCAGACAGATCATGAACCGGTAGGGCACCTCGGTTTTTTTAGGCAGACAGACATAAGCGACTATGTCGCTGAAAAGTTCGCTACAGAAAGCCACTTTTTCAATACTGCCCAGCCGGTGGTCATGTTTCCATATGCTTCGGACATTCAGAGGCACACGATGCTTGGGCACAAATCCAGCAAGTTGACGAAGTTTTTCTCTGAATCGCTTCTGCCAGGCCTTTACATCACCGCTGCAATATTTCATCAACGGGGTGGTAGCAGCCATCAGATATTGATGATACTCCGAAGGTGATAAATAAAGTGTTTTTTTGCCAGCCATATTTTTTACTCCAAACCATTGATTTCCCAAAATGCTCTATAGCCTATTACAACCTTTTAATACAAGCAAAAAATTTCGAGAACACATTATTGCATTAACCATTATACCCTGATATAAAACACTGAATATTGGAAAATTTTTCGGATATTCAGGAAGACGTCTTATGGCCGAAAATCAAATGGCATCGCAGGAAAGAGTAAAAACTGCTATCAACCACCAAATTCCGGACCGTGTGCCGGTGTATGACAGCCCATGGGCTGCGACAGTCGACCTGTGGCGCCGACAGGGTATGCCTGAAGATGTCTCGGTTGTAGAGTATTTCGATTATGACATGGACCTTATAGGTGCAGACCTCTCACCGCGTCTTCCGATAAAAACCCTCGATGAAAACGATGAGTATATCACTGAAACGACACCCTACGGCGGTATAAGAAGAAACCACAAAGACCATTCGACGACACCGGAAGTTATCGACTGTCCCATAAAGAAAAAAGACGACTGGCCTGCCGTCAGGGAACTGCTTAAACCCGACCGTTCCCGTATCAACTGGGAAAATTTTCGAAAAAATTACAACCGGATGCGCAAGCATAATCAATACATCTGTTATGTGAATGCTTCAGGCTATGACCTTATGCAGTCTTTTGTAAAAAGCGAACAGCTCCTTATGTTCATGTTCGAAGACCCCGGCTGGATAAAGGAGATAATCGATGTTAACTCCGAGCTTATTATGGCCACAATCAGGATGCTCTACGATGAAGGCTTCCGCTTCGATGCCTTCTGGACCTACAATGACATGGGCTATAAAAACAGCTCGCTTTTTTCGCCCAAAATGTACCGGACCATCATAGGCCCCTCAGACAGAAAGAGAAATGATTTCTGCCATGAACTTGGCATGCAGACAATTCTGCATTCGTGCGGCTGTGTCAAGGGACTCATACCCGATCTTATAGAGCACGGCTTTGACTGCCTCCAGGCGCTGGAAGTAAAAGCCGGCATGGATATCCGCGAGCTCAAGTCCATGTATGGCGACAGGATCGCGTTTTTCGGCAACATTGATGTAATGCTTATGGAAGATCCTGATGATTCAAAAATCGAAAACGAAATAAAAGAAAAATTCTCCGTAGCAATGCCGGGCGGCGGATACCTTTTCCATTCGGATCATTCGATACCAAAAGATGTCAGCTTTGAAAAGTATAAATTCGTAATGCAGTGTGTTCGCAAATACGGCCAATACTGAAAGGGACAGAATATGTACCATGAAGTGAAAGGCACACAGGCAATGGGCTTTTTGTCAACCAAGCCTACTATGATAATAACTACGCTGCATGAATCGGGCATAGTAAACGCAGGAGTTTTCGGTGCATGGACCAACCTTTCGCCTGCTCAGATAGGTATTGCAATCGGCACCACTAGCCATACATATGCTAACATCCTCCGAACAAAAGAATTTACGATAAATATCCCCGGTGCCGACATTGTCAAAACGATTGGTATTCTCGCAGACAATATACCACCCGACCGAAGTGAGCTTGATGAAGCAGGACTGACAACAAAGCCCGGCATGAGTATAAAAACCCCTTCGATTGCCGAATGTGTTGCCGCCGCTGAGTTTATTTTCGATAAGGAGCTTCCCATCGGCCATCACAGCTTCATTATCGGAAAAGTCCAGGCAGGCTGGATAAAAAAGGACTGCCTTGATACCGATGGCAAAATCGACATCTTCAAAGCAAAGGTAATAAAAGACTTCAAGTACCCCAGACCCATATATATGACCCCGGGGCCGGTCGTCGAAGGCTGAAAATTGCGTCAAACCGCCACAAATACCCTTGTTTTATCCGAAACTCTTACAGGGCAAACGCATCTAAATTATTGAATTCGAGCTGTTTTGGCCGATGTTTCCTATGTAAATCCATAATCTACATAGGAGGCAGCAGATGGCCAAATCAATTTTGGAGCATTTCTCAGATTTACCCGATCCAAGGGTGGAACGAACCAAATTGCACCAGCTTACTGACATTCTCACCATAGCTATTTGTGCGGTAATTTGTGCGGCTGAGGGCTGGACAGACATCGAGTTATTTGGCAAATCCAAGGAATCCTGGTTCAAAACATTTCTTGAACTGCCCAACGGCATACCATCACATGATACCTTTGGCCGGGTTATTTCAGCACTTGCCCCCGATGCTTTTGAGCGTTGTTTCCAGTCGTGGATTCAAAGCCTGGCC
>JBDRHL010000172.1:0-26432 GCA_043816955.1 Planctomycetota bacterium
GGTAAAAATTTGTCAGTACCGGATAAAAAGTTCCTGCAAGACAGCCTCATAGGACTAATTCGGTGTGGCAAGCCTATCGTCTGTCAAATGGCACGGCAACTACCAAACCAACGAACCAAATTCCTTTCGCGGCTGTTGGTAGTTGTTAAACCGAACGATTATAAAAGCTACTGCACACACTGCGGCCAGAAAAACTATCAAGCTATCCCTGAAGGCCAGATTGGTACTTGCGGCAGATGCGATGCCAAGGCCAGGGTTAATTTCAAGCAGACACATATGCAGGTTTTTACCTGGCCCGGTAAAAGTGTTGATGAATACGAAGATTTTACTGATTGGACTTTGAGCGAAATTCGCCAGCGAGTTGAGTTGGTACAGGATTTTGACAGGCTATGCTCTGATATAGTATCAGCATATTGCGAAACCTGCAGGAACTACCGAGTCACTGAAGAAGAAATCCTTGTACCAAAGACAATAAAAGTTTTGGAACCAGTTTGATGATTGGAGGTGATAAAATTGGATAAACAAAATGTTATGAAGATATAAAGAGAAAGCATCCTTAGGTATAGTATTGGGTGTTTTGTTAACCTTAATACGAAAGGAGCTTTCTCTTATAGCAATCTATTATATCGGAGCAGACGTGGATAACAAGATGGTAGAATTGGCTATCGACAAGGAGGCAAAAAGGATTATTTTCTATCCTTCGCATCGGTGATTTCTTTAATTTCTTTTTCACCGCAGCCGTTTTCTGGCTGCGGTTTTCCTAACCAGTTAGCGACAGCTATATCAGGTCATCGGCTTTGAGCGGCTTCAATTGAGACAAGGGTACGGCCAGTTTCCGGCCCTGCCATGTTATTTCAACAAACATTTCCTGCCCGCATTCGTCTTCCGGAGCCATACCTTCAATTTGAACAGTCTCTCCCCTTTTCAAAGGTGACGTAAGCCTTTCGGTGATAACCTTTGCCATAAACGGAAATTGCAGTTTATCCTCAAGGTAATAATACCATCCCATGGCGCGTTCTGTTTCATCGTATGCATCAACAACAACTTCCATCACAATGCGATCTTCTCTGGCTTTGTTCTTTTTCATCCTTGTATTTTATCAGGCCAGATAGAATTTTCAACTGCGATGTGATGAGCCTGCAAATTCGGCCAAGTTCACTTTTCAGCTTGCAAATGGCATATTCCTATAGCATAATCGCCGCAGTAAGACGTACTCGCAAAAAAGTTGGATATAATAGTGTTCGAAGGGCAAGGATAATGTCATTCAAGGTTGGTAATTCCGTGAAGGTCAAAGAAGGTATTATGTGCCCGGACGATGATTCTGTGTGCATAAGCGGCTGGCAGGGAAGGGTCTTTGAAATAGAAGAAGATGATAACATAGTTGGAATACGCTGGGACAGTATCACGCTTAAACAATTGCCGCTTGAATACATCAAGAGAAGTGAAGAAGAGGGCTTAGATTGGTCGGAAATGTATTTGTCTGTCGACGAAATTGAACTGGCTTCACCAAGAGATTCTCAGGCACAGGCGGAAGATATGGCCGAAAAAATGGAAGGCAAGTTTCAGTGGATAGGGGAAAACGAAGAAGATAAACGTATTTCCAAGGTGATTGCCGATGCGGAAGATGAACTTGAGGCATGGAACAGTTATCTTAGAGGAGTACTCAAATTCCCTTTCGAGGCGACTGTTAGTGAGCATCAAGAAAAAGGACAATTGAAGCACGGCGATATTGTGCGAGTACAAGGAATTGTCGAAGCGGACGACCTGTACGGCATTCTTGTTGATGTTAAATATGGGCGGCAAAATTTTGTTTTCCCCCTTTGTGATTTGGCTGTGCGGGACAAAAAATCGGCAAATTATACTCCCGTTCAGGACTATTGTGTCTGGTTCGCCAATATGTGATGTGCTTAATATCTGTGATTGGTCTGGAAATTATCGACGGCATGCCTGCCCAAAGGTATAGGTAAAATACTTGGATTGTGGCGGTGGTAATGTGTGTAAAAAGGTAAACACATTTGCCCCAAAATGATACTTTATAATGGTTACAAGGAGCAACGGATTATGACTGCCATAAACAAAACCGAGGGCCAGACCTGTCAGCAAATATTGGCCGCTTTCTTCACAAAGTGCCCGAATGCTCGCTTGAAAGTTGAAGCTGATCGTACCCTGAAGAGACTCATGGCCCGCAAAGTTCCTATGCCTGGCAAGCCGGGCGGTTGGGCAGGCGAAATCATCTATGCGTTGGCCAACCAATACCGTCGAGCCTGTGGTATACGGGGTCTTCTCAACAAGGAATGTGAGGAGTTCTTCAACGTCTCAATGGAAACTATCTACAGATGGGCTGCGATGATTAGAAGGCTGCCGGCCATATGATCCCCTATTATTGAACGAACTAATTCAAGTTCGTCCACTGGTCTCTTTGCAGCACAACAGAAGGACGTTTTACGGTACGAAAAAAGTCTGCCAAAAGACTTCGAAAAGTATCAAAAAAGTATCCGGAATTCCATTCATTCAGGCACCGTTTATGATGGAGCAGTGCGAACGGTAGAGAGAGGTTGCGAAATGATGAGGTCTATCTTGACGCGATTGGCGCAGATCGAATATCCGACCCAACTACCGCTGGTGGTTTTTGCCGTCGTTTTTCCGCTGAGCATGTTAAGATATTACAGGATTCCATCAATGAAATTCGTTTGAAGGTCTGGAAGCAACAGGAGCCGGAATTCTTCGCTGAGGCAATCATTGATGCCGACGGTACAATGTGCCTTCTCTGCGGGCACATCGCTATTTGCCGGGGGTGGCTGCCTGAAGGATAGGATCGCCGTGAATGATGACTTTGCCAATCCAAGTTATTTCTGTCAGGCGTATAAACAATTTTTTGACTATTGCATATCCCGGCTGTCACAGTTGCAGAAATCTCTCGCCGATGAGAAAAACGCGTTGGAAATTCAGCCTAGCGGCAACTTGACCGGCTTGCCGGTTTCAGCGGAAAGCTCGGCTGCGAAAACCAATTCATAGGTCTTATAGGCATCGAGAATACTTATCATCGGCTCCTTGTCGTTTATTATGCAATCAATAAGATGGTCGATTTCCTCGTCAAACGGATGGTGCGTAACGTTCCAGTCGTCCGGATATACGCCAGGCACATCCATGAAAAGCTTATCGCCCAGGAGCTTCTCGCTGTAAACTTTGCGCTCGCGAATCGCCCCTTCGGTGCCCATTACCTGCAAGTGAAACGCGTAGGGCATATTGGCCTCGAGGGAAGATGCCACCTTGCCGACTGAGCCGTTATCGAACTTTATCAGAAAACTGATAGTTGGTTCATAGGTAAAGTCTTTGCGCCAACTTGGAGCCACACTATAACCAAAAACCTCCGTCGGTTCCGCATCGCCCTTTTGAAAGTACCTTACCAGGTCAACCGCATGGCAGCCTGCCATAAGCAGACAACTGCCTGCTGTCTCGGCGGTGCTTTTCCAGCCCGGCGCGATCTGGTGCCAGTAATCGCTTTCAATATAAAACGGCTCGCCAATCAGACCCCGGTCGAATATCTTCTTCAGGCCCTTGATTGCCGAGTACCACCGGGCAACAAAACCCACGCCGGTCTTGACTTTTTTCTCAAGTGTCAGCTTTTTGAGCTCTCGCGCCTCGTCAAAGGTAAAACACAACGGCTTTTCCACAAGGACATGCTTGCCTGCCTCGATTACGGTTTTGGCCTGGGCGAAGTGGGCGCTGTTTATACTGCATATGCTGATTACGTCGATATCATCCCTGCGGACAAGGGCCTTGTAATCGGTCCCGACGGCGCAATCTATCCCGAGTTGGGCCCCAACAGACTCGGCTTTACCCTCGATAATATCACAGAGTCCGCGTATCTCGGTGTTCGGGTTTTTCATATAGGCTTTTATGTGTTCGCCTGCAACCCACCCTGTACCTATTACTAATGCTCCAAGTGTCTTAGGCATTCGCTAATCCTCCAAAAATCAAAGTTTCCTTTTCTTCAAGTATTATGCCAGGTCTTTATAGTGTTCACTGATTTCAAAGATACCGCCGCTGCGAGCATAAAAATCATCGGTCAGCTCAAACAGCCCCTGTTGGGTTTCCATCCATGAAGAGCCGTAACATGGATGATATGTTTTCATTGCCTGCCAGTTCTTGTAATTCTGATGGCCGTTGGATTCCAATACACCTATTTTCATTCCCGGCAGCGATGCCAATCTTGCAGCGACGTTTTTATTCCAATCCACCAGGATCGGGTTAACAGTCAAATCGGCACAAAAACAGGGAATGTTCTTCTCGTGAGCGATCCTTGCTATTTTCAAACTCATACTCATTGTCTTGGCGATGGGCTTAAGGGCAATGGCACTGTAGCCTAACTCGATCCGCTCGATGGTATCCTTATCTGAATGAGCACTTTCATCGGCAGCCAGGCGCACAGGAATGTCAGAGACATCGATTTTATACTGCTCCGGAAAAGGTTCTTCCATTATGATTATTCGTTCCAAGGCCCCTATTCTTTCGGCGTAACGCAAAAGTTTCATCAGGCGGTCTTTATTGTCATACCTGCCGTTGGCGTCAAGGTAATAAGGTATCCGGCCAGTGTCAGTGTACGGTATTTCAATATCTTTCACCGCTTTATGGATAGCTGCAAGTCTGTCTTTGTCCCATTCGAGCATTTTGTCCAGATTGCCGTCTTTGTCAGGGTCGGGGCCTATTTTTACCTTCAAAAAGAAATAGCCCTGCTCAACAGCTTTGCTGATATCTTCTATAGGAACACCATAGGTCATCAAAGGAATACAGGCGAGCCTTGGATGTCGTAAAGACAGCGCAGGCTTTATATCTGCCGGGACCAGGTCATCAAAATTCGTAATGTTTTGCTCGTTACAGTACAACTGCCAGGCGGCATTATCTACCGCTACCAAAGCATTCAGTGCAAACGTCAAACGCAAATTTTTATTGCCCGTAATTGTTTTGCCATACGCATAGGTCGCCGGCAAAACCTCGTCGAGCAAATCCATCGGCGTCTCCCAATCAATCTCCATTGCCTTTTTAGCGGCAAATGAGGTCATCAGGAACATCACACTGTTACCTGCCGATTCGGAAAAGCTTGTAAAAACATCGGCATCGGACCAGAGAGTACTTTGTGTGCCAAGTCCAAGGCCCTGCCTGCCTGCGGCATTTTCCAGCAAAACAAAATTCTGCCACACCTCGGTCACATAGCCGCCCTTGAAACCGAACGGGCTGAGAAGCGGCTCACGCTCAAAATTACAATTTGTTCTCGATATTTTCACTTCTTGATTCCTGTATAAAACCGCAACTATCTGTTTCTGCTAACGTAACAGGGACAACTTTTGGGGCGATAATAAAATATAGTCAATGATCCAGGTATTAATAGGAGTGATATGATTTTTCCCATTTGTTATTCCAGACAGCGGCCAGGTCGTCAGGGATGATGTCGAGACAGTTGATAAATGTGTTCTCTCCTGCAGCCTGAATGGCTGCGTAGCCGAGGATTTCAGCAGCGAACGCCTGAGTAACCGTGGTGAGAGGTTCGGCCTGTCCACACATTACATGGTAGAAATGCTTTGCCACATTCAGGCCGCCATTGTAGTGGATTCGGCTCCTGTAGTCGAAGTCAAAAGAGTAAGAATCTGTCCGTGTGCCGTAGCGTGGACAAACGAGGATCCTGCCGCGGTTATCATTGCCCTCAAAGGTAAGACTTATCTTCATGATTCCCTTCAAGCCTATCAGCTCGTATTCCCTGGTTGGGTAGCTTGATGGCGAAAAGTAGCACTCCGAATATGTGCCGAAGACACCGTTTTCAAATTCGATCATACAAACTTCGTTGTCAGGTACGTCTATCTCCTGAGCATAAACGCACCCTTCCTGGCCTTCGGCCTCCATTGGCTTGTCGAAACCATAGTTGCTGTTAATGTTGTAGGTGCTGTCCTTGCAGTCGAGTTTTTCGGGGCATTTCGAACAGGTCAAATTATTGGGCTTGTTTCCGCCGAAGGCCTGTCTTTGGGCAATCGCGGCAATTCGTTTGGGTCTGGCCTGCAGCAGATACAGCAGGATATCAAAGTCATGTGTGGCTTTTTCAATAAACATGCCTCCCCCGCCTTCTGTGGTCCTTCTGAAATTGCGAAACATGCTGTTGCCATAATGGCAATTCTGCACAAAATTGAATGAGCATATGTTACCTATTTCGCCGGAGTCTATAAGCCGGCTGGCCTTGATTATGATAGGTGCATACCTGCAAACGTGGTCCACCACGACCCTGCCCTTGTAGCTTTCACAGAACCGGACTATTTCGCATATCTTATCAAAAGTCGAATCGAGGGGTTTTTCGAGTAATACCGGTATTTGCCGGCCTGCTAATTTTCTTAATATCCCGTAATGGGTATGATTGGGGGCCGCGATAACAATACCGTCCAGTTGGACTGCCGCCAACATTTCTTCGATGGTGGCGTATCTGGCGGGGCGGGAGCTTGTTTCCCTGCAGCCTGTTTGGTAGTTATCGTCCGAAGGTTCAACCACGGCGGCTGTTTTTACAAGGTTGCCTGTGATATATTCAAAATTACGGCAAAGCTCACGCCCCATGCTGCCGAGACCGACAATTCCAATTAATTTTTTCTCTTTACCCAAAGCAAAATCCTTTCCCGATTTGGGCGTGTAAGTCCAGATGAACAACTTCACCTTTTTTGCGACTCTCAATAACAGCCTCGGTGATAAGCGAAACAATTAATCCGTCTCTGGGACCAGCCAGCTCCGTGAGCGTACCATTTATTATACATTGGGCGAAGTGGTCCAGAGCCTGCAGCCAGCCTTTGTCCATCATATAGTTAACAAAGGGACTTTTGTTGTGAATATAATGATAGACTCTGTCGCGTTCGGCAGAACGAGTTTTGTTCTTGAGGAATTCCCACTCACGCGAATAATAACTATCATTCAGTATCCGGCGTAGAGCAATCATAGCTTCGGCGCCTTCAATGGCGAAAAGGTCTTGATAGAGGGTCTCGCGATCAGGATGCACGTGCCCCCGGAACCGGTAGCACTTGTCGAAGTCACGCAAACCAAAAGTCGTCAGTTCGACAAAATCTTCCACGAAGAAACCGCCCGTGTCGACGATTGCCTCAAGCCTTTCTTTGGGCATATCATATTCGACATAGCCCGAGGCCATAATAGTAGCGACACATCCGGACTCAAACTGTAGAGTTATGGTCTCATCGTCAGGACGTGAACTGACACAGTAGACCGATTTTACCTCCGAGCCTGTAAGGTAACGAAGAATATCAAAAACGTGGCATACTTCGTGTATCACCCTGACACCCGGCTCAGGGTCGGGCTGCCAGATTACATAAGGGTCGGAAATTCGATAGTGAATGTTTCGCGGTCCGCCGTGGCTCTGGAGAATTTCCTTTGCCTTCTCGTAAGCAGGGGCTTTCCGGCGATTAAAACCAACTGCGACGAGTTTGCCGGAATTTTTCTGGGCTTTCAGCAGTTCGTGGCATTCGTCGGCAGTCTCGGCCAAAGGCTTCTCTACGTACACGTGTTTGCCTGCCTGTATCGCTTGTATTGTCAGCGGTACGTGCGACTCAGGCTGGGTTCCTATGACAACAGCGTCAATTTCCGAGTCCGCGAGCATTTCAGCATAATCCGTGGTGGCTTGGCGCGTGTTATATTTCTTCCGCATCTGCACAACAAGGTCCTTGCTCAGGTCGCACACCGTCTTAAAATCGATATGCTCTGCCCGCGAGAGGTTGGGCAGATGCTGGCTCTTACTAATGTTGCCTAAACCTACAATACCAAAAACAGCTTTTTTCTTGTCCATTTATGTCTCACCTTAAAATCAATTGAATAAATATTACCACTTAAACACAATAATTTCATCTATATTCATCAGTTATCGGCGGTTAATTATGGCAATTTCACCCTGCTCGATATTAACCTGGATAAAGTTTTTGTTTCCGAGTTTTAGCTGTTCCGCCGCGGGCCTTCGCGGCACACCTTCAACGCTGTATACGATCAACGACATCTCGCTCGAATCGGCGAAACCGTATCGGCCCGGTAGCGAGGTTATTATTTTGTTTTTTCCGACGACATAGCCCGGCCTGATTTCCCTGATGGTTATCGGGTAGAAGTATTTCAACGGGCTCGGATGTTCTGTGTGTATCATAACGGTGCCGTCGATACCGACAAGCAGGCCGTACTGCAGTGAATCATAGATAAAGCCCATAAATCTCCGCGTGTTCCCAAGAGCGCAGGCATATGTAACCGGGCTTGTTAGGTGACCTCTCGGATAGTCTTGGACACTGAGATACTCGAGGAAATACGTTACATCGCGGGCGGTGTCCGCTTCGGTGGCAGGCTGCAGGTTGGCAAATGCAATCCCTTCTCCAAGGTCCGCCAGCATACCACGAAAGTCACGCGTAACCAGTGAGAGGTTACTGAGCTTTTTTACGACATTACCGGTTTCGGGGTCTATGAGTACGCTATGGCCGTCCCAGTCCGGCACATCATGCATGTACATAGGCTCTACCGTCAGGACAAAGCCGTATTCATCTATATACACGTGATCACCAAAGTCCTCGATCATCCGGTTGTACATCTTCGTAATCATTTTGCCGAACTCATTCCGGAAGGTCGGGTAATAGAAGCCATATAGCCAGTTGCCATGGTCGTCCTTGTAACGGACAGCCCAGAGCAACTGCTCCCGCTCTGTTTTCATAACCCTCGCATCGCGATATGCCGCCACATTAGGGTCGTCGAGTGCGTTTAGAGTATAATGGGTGTAAGCGCCGACTCTTATATCAGGACACAGGCGTTTTATTCGGCGTGCTATCTGCGCCTGTCCAACCGCCTTCATACGATTACGCACGTCCTGCCGATATAAATAGTCATAGCCGAACGCTTCGACCTCTCCACCGTTAGGTCTTTTTGGTTCGCCCGGGCCGGCGGTAACTACGAAGGTCCAGGCACCCACGCCGCAGAGTTCCATCCATCGCCGTAATTCTTCATCTGACAGTTCGCATGCGCGTTTGCCCTTGTAAACAACCCGATAGTCAAAGAAACCACAGGCGTATGGAATGGTCCTGTCGGCCGTGCCCCAGACCTGGCGCACCGTATTTATGAAATCATAGTAATCGGCTGAATCATGGGGATATATCTCCCATCTGAGGGTGTACGAAGCCCACGGGGCAAGGCCGAAATGGTCGGTACGGATTCCTACCTTGCTTTGTGTGCCGTAGCATACAGCCTGGTTCCGGTAAACATCGTCTCTTGCTATCAGTCCGACCAGAGCGTTTTTCGAAACAAGATGCACAAAGGGGCGCTCGGGTAAACTTTTTTCCACCGGTGGGATAAGATTGCCGCACACCTTGGAACCAAAACTATCGCCGCTTGCTGTTACTTCGTTGGCAAGGCGTACCCCAAGAAGTTTGTCCGTGAGGTTTGTTATCTCATCATTTACCGCAATATGATTGGAATAAACTCTGATAGTGCGGGTAACACTATAGAATGGTATTACGGCTTTGATCACTTTGCTGCTGTTAACATCATAAATTTTCAGGTCGTACTCTGTTGGGCTGGTCGGGGCAAACTCAAGCCAGTTGCCGCCGGGGGTTGAGAATTTTGAACGAATAGAAAACACTTGTTGCCCTACAGCAATATCCATATGGCCCTTCGGTTCAACAGAAAGGGTAAAATCAACGGTATTAAAGTCGCCGGGTTCGTACCTGTCCAGGGACGGGGTGAGGGCCTGTTTGGTTTGCTTCTTGCTGTCTGCATCTATTACTACGGCATCTACCCGTGATTGGCCGCCTGCCGTCCAGAATTCGACAAGGTCGACCGAGGCCGTCCTGGCCGAGAAGGGATAATACAATTTGTCTCTAACTACGGGACGGTCATTACAGTACACATCAAAAGTACCTTTACCGGTATGATTTTCTATGACATTTATGCTGAAAGCCCACTTTTGCCACTGGCCCACCGTAAGTTCGGACTTGACGGTTTCGAAGCTTGACGCTCCGGCGCCATCTCGGCAAAGCACTTTAGCATCGTATTTTCCCGTACCTTTTGCAGGAACCAGTCGCAGGCTCGCAGCTATGTCGCCCGCCTGGGTTCTTAAATCGACACAGGTACCGTGCGGCGAAGTATCATAGTCAAGAATTATATTGGCTTCTACTTTGAAGTATTTGTAGGGCCCCTTTGTACGGGTGTACACCACGGCGCGATCGTCGGGATTCGAACTAACCAGTTTAACCATTTTGGTACCGTCGGTCGTGATAATGTCCGAAGCCACAACAACTTTACTTTCGCCGGCAGCAAGCACCGCCCATTTGTCGGTAGCCGGCCGGCTGTCAAGCTCGGCTGACTCGAACCCGTCGCGAAACATTACTTCACAACATGCTATGCTCGAACAGATAAGACATATAACGCCTGCGATCTTAATACTTTTTTTCACTTGACTATCTCCTCTTGAAAAGTTGTATCGGGTTCTTGTTCTTGCGGTATGTAATCTTCGTGCTTTACCGTTCCGTCGTCCGCGGCATCCCGTTTCATCGTAGCTAATCGACTGAACAAACGTTTTACGTCGATCAGTCCGCCGATAGAAAGCCAGATAGTAACCAGGATTGTTACTGCGAAGTTGAACCAAATGAAGAAACGCCAGAAATCAGCCCAGGCCAGTGTGTCTATCTTGTTAACCCAGTTCCATATGGCCCCTGTTATTAATACCAGAAACCAGCCGATGTTCCATACGACGGTGGCAAGGCATATAATCTTGTCTGCTCTACTGAACTCCTTGCCGATACCCAGCCGTTCCAGCAGCACACCGGCAACCTTGCTCTTGGGCTTGGTATCGCTTTGGACAGCATATTTGCCGCGATGCAGAAGCTTGTCCATATTTGAGGCACTTTTCGGTCCCAATAATGAAACAAGCACATACAAGGACATTGACGAGACCATCGCGATAAAGAACATCCATTGGCCGTTAACAGGGAAGTTATGCCCATAGCGCCCTACCCAAAGCTGATCAAGTATTATACCTCCTACACCCAGAACCGAGCCTGTAATCATAGAGACAAACGCGGCGGGGCCCGTACCATGCTTCCAATACAGCCCGCCTATGATAACAGCACCTGCACCACCGAGGTAAATTGTACCTGTTATAGCAAAGAATAAGAGTATATGCTGGGTCTGCCTGAAAAAAAGACTAAAGAAAAACGCATAAACAGCCACCCCTATAATAGCAGCACGGAGCAGCATAATATGCTCTTTCTGAGAGAATGGTTTTTTTCGGAACGGCATAACGACATCCTGGATAAATATGCTGCCCCAGGTGTGCAAATATGTGTCGTGCACGGAGACGAAAGCGGCGAACATGACCGCACACATTATTCCCATTACCCCTTTAGGAAGGATAGTGCTCAATGCTATGGGGACGGTCATTTGATTCTGTATCTGGGGGTTGCCGATTTTTGCGACCAGTTTCCCTGCGGCCTCGGCGTGACCGGCGAAATCGGGATGCTTCATCAGCACAAAAGCACAAACAGCCGGCATAAGCAAAATGAGCCACTGACTCATCGACTTCCAGCAGGCAAGGACCTTACCCATCCTGGCCTCATGAGGTGTTGCTGCCGCACAGTTATATCCCTGGGTCCCCTGCCACGCCATGTGTGTAAAAAACATTCCGAAAGCACCTATGAGAAAATACCAGATATTGAAGTCGGGAATTTTATTTGTTCTGAAAGGATTAAGCATGGAAGCATCCTCAGGCGCGGTCATGAGAGCCTCTGTAATCTGGGACCAGCTGAAAAGCCTGAAAAGGACGACGAGTATAACAAGAAACGCGATATAACAGAAAATACCCTGAAAGAAGTCGGTTATAATGACCGTAATCTGCCCGCCGCTGAACGTAAAGAACAGGGCAACGCTCAGCAGCACGCCCATTACTACGGGATAAGTAGGTATGTTGAGACCGACGATTTCGAATGCCTGCGGCAGGCCGCAAAAATATATGAAAAACCGTGACCCTACCGAGGGAAATATTCCAAAATTGAGGATTCCGGAAAGAAATCCGAGCATCCCCGCGAATATCCTGAACTTTTTGCTGTACCTCATCTCGAAGAACTGGGCCAGCGTCATCGCACGTGTCATTCTGAAGCGGTAAATGATCCAGCCTGATATTCCAATAATCATGCCGACCGGCATAAATATCATTCCCCACCAAATGGCGGTAAAGCCTGCCTGGTAGTACATCTCGAACGTCGCTATGAAAGCTATTGCACCGGTCATCGCAGCACCTTCGGCGATAGCAATGAGGTATTTGCCCGCGCAGCGGTTCGCGGCGAGAAAATCAGCAACGCTCTTCATGTGCCTTCTACTGACCAGCGCCATGGTAACCATGAACGCAGCCAGGCCAAACAGTATCATCCAGTCAACAACGTGCATATTCATAAACTTGTCCTAAAAAAACTATTTGTCATAATTGCCTTTTTCCGCCACCACATTCCTATAGGTTTCGTAGTCCGGGACGGCTATATCGGGTCCTATAGAGTGTGTGCCTATAATCAGGCCGCCGTTCCTGCCTGCTTCCACGATTGCCTCGACGTGTTCGCGAATGCGCTTCTCGTCTCGGCTGGGTAAAACGTGGGTATTACAAACTCCGCCGATAAAACTCAGCGTACCATGGTATTTTTCGACCAATTTTATTACATCAAGGCCAGCCGCGCTTTCAACAGGATTTATTCCGTCGAAACCCGCTTCGATAATCATGTCCAAAACAGGCCCGAGATTACCGTCACAATGCAAAATGACCCGGCGCGCACCGGCAGCTTTTAGCTTCGATATCATCTTTTTGTAAATCGGCAAAAAGATACGTTCAAAGGTAGCGGGCGAAAACATCGGCCCTGCTAGATTGCACATATCGTCATATATCCACACTCCGAAATCATAAGCGTCTGCACGCTTAAGTGACTCCAGACCTATCTCTAAAAGATGGTCGGCAACCCGTTGTGCTATGGCCCGCGCCAAAGGTTCATCACAGGCCATATCCATAAGAAATTCGATTTCACCCCTGAAATAGCTGCTTCGTATAAAAACGCCGCCTATCTTAACAAAAACTGCTCTCCCTTTCTTTCGATTCACGCTGACTATCTCCAATAACTCATTATAACGCATATCCAGTTGTGGCGATTCAAATTCTATACCATCCAGGTCAGAGGGGCTGTTAAAGACCCTCTCCACAGGTTCGCAAAAATATGTTCCCGGCTTCGTCTTGACCAGCCTGCCCCATCCGTCATCAACTATGACACAATCTTTCTCTTTGCGGACTTCTCGTATTTGTGTGGGAAAAAGCTCCTCACGGGCAACCGGCACCGCCAAATCCACCCAGTAATAATCAATAATGTCAACATCTGCGGCAATAGTTTTCTCCTGCCGCCACTTGGTTGTAAATTCCTGCCAGAAGCCGTCAAAAACAGGTAGTCTGTCAGGCCTCTGGAAAGACAGGGCCTGGGTCACGATTTTCCGCGAGTTTTCCTTTGAAAGTTCCAACATGTTCGTTTTACCTGAATTTTCCACTTTCGTTCTTAATATGGGGGCGGCATTTTCAAAAATGCCGCCCCCATTACGTTCAGCCTGCGTACGGCCGACCACTGATAGCATAAGTCGAACCCGACGCAATACCGGCAACTACCTGCTAATTCCTGTACCTAATCACAGCAACCTCATATTTTGCCAAGTCGAGCATATAGTAGGTCTTGTTGTCTCTCAAAATATAGTCGCCTTCATACCAGTTCTTAATATATCCATCGGGACCTATAATAGTAACTTCCAAGTCGTTACTGTCGTCAAAACCATAGATGCCGGAGACAGTTGTCAGGATACACTCATCACCAATCACATATCCGCTGTGAAGTTCCACGGGTGTAATGGGGAAGAAATATCCTACCGGAATTCTTTGATTATTCGTGGACCATGTAGATGAGAAATTTGTTGATCCACTCAGAACTCCCAGGATCAATCCCTTCATCAGATATTTTGACGCGTATTCCATCATGACCGGCCCGGTTGTCAGACCACCTTTTTTCTCATATGCCAGGGGGCAAGTCAGATGAGGTCGCGTCCACTCAGGTGGATATGCTGACAATGGATACTCAACAAAGTGACACTGATTTAGCGACATTTCTTCATCACATGTCGGGAAAAAGTTACTCACTATGTATTTATTGGCAATTTTAACCTCATTTGCGGCAGCTATGCGCCAGGCCTGGGTTATTAGACCGAGGCTTGAAACCTTTTGTGCCACAGTGTTGTCGTTGTCATCGATGATCGCACTGTATCCGTCCCATTCGTTAGGTTGATAAACATACCGCTGGGGGCTTGAGAAGGTGTACTCGTCCCAATAAATACCGCCTGTGAAGTTGGTCAGCATCTCATCGAAGACAGTTTGCATCAAGCTGCCAAACGGGTTTGTCGGAGTGGCATAATACATACCCCAGTTGGCATCGGCCCAGTACAACTCCTGATTTAGATTCACGTCCAAGCGTCTACAGCCCAACATATTGCCGTCGGAATGAGGCGTCCAGTCAAGCCCCTGGTGGAAATATACTAAGGACTTTATATTCGGATCAATATCGTTGACGTGGCTTCTCATGGTGCTGATTGCCGCCTTAGCCTCATTCGCATCAGTTAAATATGTGCCGCCAAATGCTTCGCGTGGGTAATCGTCATAGGTAGTAATGTACCAATGGAGGTTGGAGTTAAACAATTCAAGCGAGCGTTCAAGTTCACTACTACTCAAATCTTTCCATGCCGTCCAGGTGTTGGTGTCAGGTATATACCATAGGCAGTTTGGATCGGTCCCACTGAATAGTGATGGGATTGTCGAATCGGTCGTTTGCCATGTTGACCGAATAGTGTTTATGAAATCGAAGTAATAATCTTCGTCTTCATCACCCGGGCGCGGGTAAACCTCCCATTTTACCGTATAGCTGGCATTCGGCTCAAGCGCAAGATACTCATCGCGAATACCATAGGTGTTTTCGGAGCCCGTCGTCTTGTAAAGGGCCGCATGATTACGATAAACGGTGTCCCGGGCGACCATACCGACCGCCTCGCCGGATTTAATCACGTGAACATGAGGCCTTTCCGCCGCACTTGTACTGATTGTACTCAAATAATCCTGACCCGCGATAGTCGAATTGTTGTCGCCTGTCAGATGAATCTCGTTGCCAAAACGTATGCCAACCGTTATGTTTGCATCTCCACAGAAGTTCACATCATCCATCTTGGCACCTGTACCATAAGCGATGAATTGGTCAACCGCGTTACAGTTAGCCGAATACGGAGATACATTAACATCCGTTGCGAGGCTGTTGCCGTCCAACCAGACAGAATATTTGCCTGCACCTGTGGAACTGTTGGTGATCCAGCCTCTGAATCTCCATGTCTCCCAGTTGCCTACGTTCTGGTCTTCAATCAACGTATCCGAACCACCGCTTCTTTGCAGCACGGCATCGTATTGATTTCCTATTGCCTGTAAGTAAATCTGGGCCCAAATCTTTGCGCCGGCACCGTCCCAGAAGCCAAACACGATCGCCTTATTGACGTCCGGCTTGATAGATGCAGTAACATCGAAGGTGGTATAGTCAGAATCCACGGTTTTACCCAGGATCGCCTTTGCGGTCGAGAAGAATTCAAGATACTTGCTTCCTTCCGGCGGTGTTTCATCAGCTTTTACAAGTACCTCGGTGGTCCCGCTGAAGGTCCACTTGTTGGGGTCGGGCGTCTGGTTTACATCGCGGTACTCAGAACCGTCCTTGAGGCTCGCCCCTGTATTTGTAAATGTGTCACTAACTTCTATTCGATTACCCAGTTCATCAATAACACGGTGCAATGAGTAATTACCTGAATCTACATCAATTGTTGTCTGGGTAGCCGACACTTCTGTTATGGTCGGTGTCCAGTTGTTCGCAATGTTGTATCCCAATTTGTACAGGCCGCCGCCTGGTTTTGAGAACCATGAACCTATCGGAAAGAGGACACTTCCGACGTTGACGTCGATCCCACCATTGTTTTCGTCCACTTCGCAACCGTAAGCGACATTGCTGTCAAAATCTTTTGGCTCACGATAGTAAAGACTCTGTAACGGCCTTTCATCGTATATCAGGACATCATCCACCTGCCACTCAAGTGTGCTCGAGAACATCTTCAATTTAGCAGGCCGCGTCCTCAGACCGGAACTGTATCCCTTCGGATAGTACGAGGCGGATTCTGCAAGACAGTTGCTATCAACAAAAGCAGAATAAAGCCCGTAGGAAGAAGAATAGCTTTTTACCCCGAATATCCAGTGGTGCCATCCCGTGTAGTCCTTACCGTCACTGGCTGACACCAGCACATCGGTTTCATTGCTGTCTATCCATACGACAGTGTTGCCGCTAACGTCCTGCATGTACAAGCTCGCGGCGACTTCCATGCCGTTATTGTCCACGATGGACAGGACCGCTGCCTGGGCCGGAGGAAGGTAAATCCACGCATCTACAAAGAAATTGTCCCGGTAGCCTTCGGTCTTACTGTAAATGCCCTGCACGCCGTTCGCAAGGAATCGCGCCGACTGGCTTCCCTGCGGCGGGTCATTCTGGTCGGTTGTTAGAATCGATATAACCTGGCTGACCTGTTCCCATTTGGCGGAATCGACCGGGTTGTTGGCGTCAGGTGATTCAAAGTCATCGCCAAAGATCGGGACCAGCCCCGGACTTAAATCGTACAGCTTAAGATCATCAAGGTAGAAAGACCTGTTCGAACTGGAGAACTTTGCCCTGGCAGGCAGGGCACCGGTATCATAGGTTGCAAACAACACATTGAAGGCAAGCAAATCTCCGTCACGCCAGACGGTATACTCGCCCTCGCTGTTTGCCTCATCGGTAATAGTAACACCAAACAGCCAGCGTTCCCAGCCGACGGTCGGCTCGTTGTCCGAAGCGGGAATGACCCAGTCGGTGTCGTTGTTGCTCCTGACACAAGCGGTGTAAATACCGGAGCTGTTTGCATTGACGTCCAGAATCGCGACCGTATTGCCGTCCGTGTCCTCAAACGTTATCAATCCGCCATAGTTGGCATCGAGATATACCTTTGCGTCCACCCAGAGTGTCTCATGCGGATAGTTTATGTCCGCGTAAATACCGTGTGAGCCGCTTCCAAGGGCGGAAAAATACGCCGCTTTTGTACCATCCGGCGTGCTTACGTCATTCTCGACAATAATCTTGTTCGAATTGTCGGTTTGTATCCAAAGGTTGGCGTCAACAGGGCTGTTAACGTCTTCACCTTCGAAGTCGTCCTTGAAAAGATATTTCAGGGGATTGACATCATACAACTTGACAGCGTCAACATAGACCGGCTGCGCATCGCCGTAGACTTTAACTGCCGACGGTACTGTCCCCGATGTAACGGGTGCAAAGACCGCATTGACCTTGCGCGGCTCGCCGTCAAGTCCTACTGTGACCACGCCTTCGCCGTTCGGCTCATCAAGGATATCCACACCAATGACCCAGCGCTGCCAGTTTGGTAAAGGCTCGGGATCGTTGGGGTCTATAACCCATATCGTCCCCCCGCTATGGTTAACCCAGGCTGCGACGCTACCATCGCCCTGGTCCTCAATATATAGAGTTACCGAGATATTCTCGGCGCTGTCATTGGCGTCCACTAACACCAGCGCAGCGGTGCAGCACGGGTCAAGGTTGATCTGAGCGTCAACCCAGAACGAAGTGTACTTCGTCATGGTCGAACTGCGAATGCAGTGACTATTTGAATCCTGTGTGAAATAGGCACTCTTGCTGCCCTGTGAAGCGTCATTAGTGGTAACGGTAACGTTAGCATCACCAATCTGCGACCACAGACTGGAATCTACCGGCTCGTTGGCATTCGGCGTCTCAAAAGTGTCCCAGAAAAGCATTTCAGCATTCGAAACATGAAATAAACCACAAATTAGAAATATGCCCAGCAGGCATATCTTGTAAAAGTTTGTCTTACACATTTTCATTTCCTCCTTATTCACAAAGCAAGTATTATTCATGTCCTGATTTTACTTGCATTTGTTTTGCATTTTGTGATATATTAGTATTTGTGTTATCACCAAAACGCAAATAACATGCTTTGGAGAAGACACACTTCGCAAGCTTTCTTTTGCCCCATGCGGGAGCTGATTGTTGAGGTCAAAACCTGCGGCATAAAAGAAAGCTTGTTTTTATAACCGGTATTATCCTGTGGGTAGTGTCCTACCCACGGGGGCGGCCTTTCTTTCTGCTGTAAACCAAATATCACCGTTACTGTAGCTGCCATGCATACCTCCATATATAGATATAACATTTTTTATCAATAAGGGCCGCAATTTGCATCGGCGGGGTCCGTACAACTCAGCCATTCAGAAGCAAACCTGGCAAAATCATAATAATCCACGTAACAGTCCGGGATACCTGCAGGGCCGCTTATGTCCGCGGTTAGAATCGTCGCATTGTTTGGGCCGCATATAACCGAACTGATAATTGCGATCTGGCCGTAGTCCAGTTCCAGAAAACGATAAGTCCTGCCGTTTTCGGTCACCGTCGCGCCGCTGTACTGCTGCAGGAGACCATCGGCCCCATAAACCAGGGCCTGCAGCCGGCCCGCATCGCCAAAACCAAAGTAGCCGCTTTTTGTAGTAATTATCTTTTCTTTGCCAAGGATATAACCCGGATGTATCTCAACAGGCGTGATGGGGAAAAACCCGGCCAAAAGGCTCTCTTCAGTCAATGATATGAAAAGGCATCTACTCACACCAAAAATAAGGCCGTATTGTAAAAATTGATAAGCTTCCTGGGCGATACCTGCGTTTGAAGTTACATCGCCACCGCCATACCCGAGGGGTGTATTCAAATGGCCTCGCGGATAATCGTACTGCTGTACGTATTCCAGGAAACATGGTATGCCTCTCGCCGTTGACGCTTCGGTCGTCGGTTCCCAGTTGGCATACATTATGCCGTCATGTGTAGAGAAAATTCTTTGCTGGAAATCTTCGGTTAACTCGCGGTTGACCAGGCAGTAGGTTGTCAGTTTATTCTGCACAAGGTTTGTGACGGGCTCAATTCTGACACTATGGCCGTCCCAGTCGGGCACGTCCTTCATATAAACAGCAGTATTGGCAAACTCGAACTCGTCCCAGTATATACCGTCGAAATGTGCGAGCATGTCATCGAAAACCGCTCCTATCGCCGAACCCCAGTAATTTGTCGGCGTTGCATAATAATACTTGAAATCCTCCCTGCCCAGGCCGGGCAGGTATTTGTGGGTGCCGTCTTCGAGCATAACGCGGCATGGGATTAAATTGGCATCGCTTTGCTGGTGTTCGATGTGGTTGAGTCCCATGTGGAAATAGGGCAGCACTTTGACATTGGGATCGGCCTGGTGGATACGGTCAATAAGCGGGTATACTTCGGCTTTATAGGCATTGGCGGCCCACCAATCCATGCCGAACGCTTCAACGCCGGGCCTGTGGTCGGCCACAAAGACAAATGCTACTATTTTGGCCCCGCTGATTTGCAGCCAGTTCCTGATCTGGGATATGGTCATGTTCTTCAAAGCGACGCCGTTGTAAACAGCGTCCTGATGCACAAAGCCAAAAAGCCCCTCTAAAGTGATATTTGCCGTACCCCATTCTTTCCGAACGGTATTGATGAAATCATAATAGTCCGTACTGTTTCGCGGATACAGCTCCCACTTGACCGTATAATCCGCCCCCGGCGCAAGAGCGAAGTTTTCGTCCCCAATCCCGTAATAATCTTCAGGCGTTCTGTATTGGCCGTAGCAGATTGAATGATTTCGATACACATCATCGCGGGCAATCATTCCCACCGAAGTACCAGCCTTAACGACGTGAACAAAAGGCCTTTCAGGTGCGTTTATCGAGTAAGGCGATATAAGATTGCCTGCTATAGTCGAGCCTGCATCGCCGGTGATATGAATCTCATTCGTAAATTTTATTCCTGTTACATCGTCAGGCCTCGACCGCAAATTGGTGAACCGGTCCTCTACAGAGATATGATTTGATAATAGCCTTATAGTTCTTTCCAGACTGTAATAGGTGTTATTCGCATCGATGTGGTATTCGCTCTGGCTTATCTGGGTAACCTGTGCGGTCCAGTTTCCGGTCCCGGAATAGCCGAGGTATTCGGTATCGCCTGGGGGTTTGCTGAACGATGAGCCAACTTCATAAGTAACGTCATTTACAGTTACGACCATGCCCGCCAGGGCATCCAAAGAGAAGCTGTATGAGGTCTGGCCCAGGTTTTTGGGTTCATAATACAGAACCCCGCTGCCGGGCGGGTTGAAAGGATTACCCTCATAGATTTGAACGTCATCGGCATGGAAAGGGGTTGAGACGGTATACATCGCAAGTCGCTCGGGAAGAGCTGCCGGGCTGTAGGGAGTAAAGGGTATACCCTCGGCAAGAACATCGTCATTCAAATAAACCGAAAAAAAACCTTCGCCTGTAACGGCATTGCTTATTTCCACACCGAATATCCATTGCTCCCAGCCTGTTATTGGTGTGCTGACAACAATCCAGTCCGCACCGTTACCGCTCGAGACCCATACACTGTACTGTCCGCCCCCGACGTCTTGAATGTACAGTGTGGCTACCACTTTCGAATTGCCGTCCCATATAGCAAGCACACTGCAGCCACCCGGATCAATGTAAATCCACGCCTTTATCCAGAAGGAAGTCCGGTGCACATTTGTATTGCTGTATATACCTCGGGAAGCAGCGGAAGCCGACATATGCGCGGACCTGGTTCCCTGGGCGGGTGTAATATTATCTGTCACACAAATCGGCTGAGAGGCGTTTAGCTGTGTCCATTTGGCCGGCTCAACGGGTGACCCTGCTGCAGGGCCTTCGAAATCATCATCGAAAAACAACGTTGCCCCGGCGGCGCAGGGGCCAAAACTCAGCACACAGGCAAAAGCTGTCAGTACCACCAGCCCAAAGATAATGCCCCCGATTCTTAACCGCTCACCGGCACAAGGAACTGAGAAGGCATGCAATATGTGCATATCACGATGAAGCATAAAAGTCCGCTTCCTACTCCTGTACATTATTGGATCTTGCGAGGTAGCACATTACGGGCAAAAAAATATTTCTCCGGCCCCGGCAAAGCCGGGGCCGGAGAAACGGCAAATCCATCAAAGATTTAACAACTTAATTATCTCCTGCGACGCAGCAAGAGACCACCTAAACCAAGCAGAACCATTGTTGCCGGCTCAGGGGCGTAGATGTTGACATTGTCAGCCAATCCGGTACCATACATGACAACAGATCCAGGCGCAATCGGTGCGTAAGACGTAAACGGCGCATCGGTACAAAGTACGTTGCCGTCACGAGTTACACTTACCTTACCAGTGGCGTAGCCCGGATCCATCGTAACACTGAACTCCCAATGGTTCCAGCTATCTCCTGCTATGGGAGGATTATCCAGCCAGATAGCCCCACCACCATGAGCAATCCAGGCATACTGCAGTACGTCACCCGGCACTGCCCCGTAGTTCTGGACGATCATGCTGAATATCGGGGAAGAATGCGCGGCAGCCGACAGCCCTACAGTTACGACCCTCTTGGATCCATCCGACACGGTCAGGGTATCGAAGTCGTAATCAACAGAAGCCATAGCAATACTACCTGTGTTACTGGCAACGGCATTTGAGTCTAAAACAGCGTACTGGTTCGAGGCATCACCGCCGATGGTGGCGGCGCTGCCTATGCTAAGCCACTTGCTCGGGTCAAGGGGTTGACCAACTGCCGGGCCTTCAAAATCGTCGCTCAAGACCAGCGGCAGCGCATTGGCTGCGCCACACAACAAAACAACTACCAACAATAAACTTAACTTCTTCATAACAAATTCCTCCTCTAATTTCGGGCACTTGGCCCTAACCATAAAAAAACACTTACTTTTCAAAAACGATACTTCACATACTCTTCACACTTTTCAAAAATCTTTTCAAACTCCGTTAGGATTTTCCACTTTGGGCCACTTAGCCCTGATTTCTAAAAAATTCACTCTTGTAAAACACAAACTCATATACGACTCACACTACTTAACCTCACTACCAAACTTTTGTTACCTTCCTCCTTTCCACTTTTATCAATTACTGCCGTTAATCCGATATTTTAATCACATAACCCGTTAGCCGGGTCCGTACAGTCAAACCATACCGAGGCAAATTGACAATAGTCCTTAAAGTCCACATAGCAATCCTCATTAAAATCGGACGCTTTATAAACAGTACCGGCATCGCCACAATTCAGCGGTACGGCCTGCACGGGGTCGCCATCGTAGACTTTGACCGCATCGACATAGCCCTCGGCCAGAAAGCCGACCTTACCCGGCTTAGCGTTGGCGGTTATCGGGCTGTAAGGCTCATCTATTCTGAGAGCCACACCGTCGCGATAGATACTGAACGTCCCTGCCCCGGTTCCCTGGTCGGTGATCGTCACACCCACGACCCATTTTTCGTAGCCGTTCAAGGGTGAGGCCGCACCAGTGGTAAAAATCCAGTCGGAACCCTCTCCTGTAGTGATCCATGAAGCATAACCGCCCCAGGCCACGTTCGCCTGGACGTAGAAGTTCAGGCAAAGATCAAACGGGCCGCCGGCGCTTGGTCGGAAGGTCATATTGATTGGCTCGTCATATGGAGTATATATGTAACACTCTACCCAGAACTCGCTCGTCGGCGGACTGCCGATCTTGCTGTGTACCTCACCGCTTACATCTAGCACCTGGTTGGGGTCGGGCGAATTGGTATCTGCCACCACTACCGGGCTTGCCGCAATCGTCCAGAGGGCCGAATCCGGCGGACCGCCGGCAACGACCCCTTCGAAGTCATCACTAAAGACGACGTTTGGGTCGGCCCACGCCGCCGAACCGAAAATTCCTATCGCCACAAGCGTATAAAGAAACATAGTTAATCTTTTGTCTAACATGCTTTCCTCCTTTGTCTTTATATTATACATGTTTTTATAACAGCTAATTTTCGCATGGGAACTTGCTCCTTCGCTTACAACCAGTACTGGTCACAATCCGGCTCGTTCGGGTCCGTACACTGCAGCCATTCTCCGACAAAATCATCAAGGTCTTTAAAATTCACGTAGCAGTCCAGGTTAAAGTCGGCATCGAGGTAAACGGTTCCGGGGTCTCCGCACTGGGTCGCCAGCGGATTCTGGTTGTAAATCCTGACGTTGTCAATCCGCGAGATGGTCTCGTAAGTATCTTCATAATCATAAGTATAGATGTGTACGGCACCAAGGTCCGCTGGTATTCCGCTGTACGGTGAGTATGAAACACCGTTCGGGTCGGTCAGCAGAGATCCATTTCGATAGACCCAATACTTTCCTTTGCCGCTAACAGGTTCGGTAACCTGCATGCCGAGCACCCATCTTTCCCAGTTTCCAAAGGGCAGGTTGCTGATCAGTGTTTGATGGGTGCTGCCGGCATTGCTGTAGATATCGGCCCTGTAAGTAGAATCTGTTAGATTCACCTTTATGAGACGAAAACTGAGCGCCACGGAACCACCGCCGGAGTTGAGGTCGTAAGGCACTGTTACAGGCACTACCCCAATCAGCAAATAATCACAAAGCAGCCGGCTGTCAAAATAACTGTCGAACTGGACCCAGAAGCTGGTTTCATGGATGTTGGCATTAGGCTCGGATACCATTTGCGCCAAACCTGAGTTTACATCGTTGTCTTTACATCTGATCTTACAATGTTTTACGCCCTCCGGCGGAACCGGAGAGTTGTCTACGGTAATGTCGGCGTCTTGTGCGAGATATATATTCCACTTGTTCGGATCAGGCGGGTCGCCCACATTCGGTTCTTCAAAACCATCACTCCACAACAGGGCCGCCTTTGCACCGGGAGTACAAATCGCAATAGCCGCAATAAACACTAAAGCTAACACAATTTTTTTCCACATACTCTTGTCCTCCTCTCTAAACATTATGATTAATACAGGTTCTTTCCACATGTTTTTGACCTCCTTTATAATGTCCTTAAATATCTATCTCAGCCGCCGGGTTTAAACAGCCAATGTTTCTTAAGTGTCCAATCGTAGGTTTTTACTTTTGCCGAGTGGCCGTCCGCAAACAGGACACAAAGCCCGCCGTTATGCCGCATCCCTGCATAGTTATACGGCTTACCAGGTACACCATCCGACCCTCTCAGCACATTTTGGCTGGAATCGTCATGGCCGTCTCCATCGTAGTCATAATCAAGCCTCCAAAAGGGCTGGCTGTACTGCCAATCCTTGAGCTCCGGCAGCCACGGCGCATAAACGACCGGATTGGAAACAGATTTACCAGTATCAGGGTACGGCCCTGCGGGGGAACTATCCATCAGAAGAAATATTTCCGAGGGCATATGGATTTCACTTGGTTTGGCAGATTTATTGACGGCCGGATCGGCCTCTGCTAAGACCCCTTGAAATATCCCATAGTTGTATCCATAATTTACACCGTAGTCCATCGGCTGGATGTATATTGCAGCACGAGTGCCGCGCAGGTTGTCGACTTTTATCCTCTGGCTTGGACAGTGAAAGATGGGTACTTCCGTACCTTTTTCGTGGTCGTACTCTGCACCTATATACGGCAGTATCGAAGCGGTCCAGTAATAATCTTCACTCTTCGCGTGAGCATTAAAAGCATAGGGCAGTCTGTCTTCGTGGTCGCCGGTGTAAGTCATCATCGTGATGCCAAGCTGCTTGCAGTTTGAAGCGCATACCGCCGTCCTTGCCAATTCCTTTACCCTGTTAAGGGCAGGCACCAGGATACTAAGCAGAATCGCTATTATCGCAATTACCACCAACAGTTCGACAAGGGTAAAGCCTCGCCCTCTTCCTTTTCGTCTCAATTGCCTGGTTCTTAGCATCGTACAGTTCTCCTCACTTTGTTAACAGTCCATTTAGTATTGTGTACCCGGTATATACTCCGCACCTATCCTGATCGGAGCAAAACTGGTCCTTTCATCATCAATGAGCCTCTCGACTTGCTGGACAAGCAGCCTGCCAACCTCCTTCATGTCAAACTCCATCCGGCCTATTTCCGGCCGAAGTCCCGTGGTAATCCCCCTTAACGCTACACTTATAACCGAAATATCTTTGCCGATTGCCCTCCCGTTACCGCCAGCTTTCTCACAGATGCCGGCACAATACTTGTCGTCGCTGACAAACAGGGCCGTTGGGGCTTCCTGCAGTTTCGCAATTTCTGAATAAGGGTCTTGCCCTGCAAAAAAGTCCACCTGCGCAGCAGCACTCAGGTCCTTTTTGAGAAAGTGCGCCACGTGCTCGATCTGGGACTTGTGGTTCGAACACAGTTTTTCCAGAATAACTATGCGCCTGTGCCCCAGCCTTGCCAGTTCCCCAACAGCATGGCAACATGCGGAAGGCAAATCAAGGCTGATCACATTATTAATTGGGTTCGCAACGCCGTCGATGGACGCTATTGGGATGTATAACACATACGGTACCGGGATTCTCTTGAGATTTGGAATATCGTGCGCCCGCAATGTAGCACTAAGGATAATACCATCGGCATCAGGGCGATACACACTGTCGGTAAAATCGCGGTGTACTACCGATCCGCGAGTAGGTCTTGATGCGCCTACCAGCAGTTCGTGCCCCTTCTTGTGGGCGTAACCGCAAGCAGCGGAAAGCGTATCCTTGAACCGTGGTTCATCCGGGTTCTGGTCGTGGAAAAAAGCCAGCCTGTAAGTTTTCTGAGAAACAATTCGCCTTCGCAGAGGCACTGTTTGTGTTACCTTGTTATTCCCGTTGCCCTGTCGGGAATTCAGAATCTCGTGAATCTCGCTTGTGTTTGGTTTTCTGACGAGGTATGTTCCGCTGCCCTGGCGTCTTTCTACGATTCCATTATCCTTCAGGCGGCTCATCGCGCGTCGCAGTGTCGTACGCGAAACACCAAGCTCACGGACCTGGGATCGTTCATCGGGAAGCCTCTGGCCACGCTCCAACCCGGTATCTTTTATTGCTTCCAGCACACTAACAATAACCGCCATTTCACGATTCATACCCGTTCCTTTATAATACCATTGACATAGTACCACTTTGGCCCGATACTGTCAAATGTTTTTTTGAAAAAATTTTGAGATTTTCATATCTGCCGCTTTGGTAAGTGGTTACAACACCCTATCTATAGTCATTGTCCCCGGCCGCCATATATAACATGATACCTATACCGTTAACACATACAAGGTCAGAAATAACTCATACTTAGGGGTTTTCTTGCAAGCTTTTCCGCAGTAAATCCTTGTGAAGCCAGAAACAGGTATTTATTGCTTCAGTCAGGCCTGCTAACAAACGGTATAAAAGAAAGTCAGGTTTATCCGGTAACGGCTGGCTGAGGT
>JBDRHL010000173.1:0-21670 GCA_043816955.1 Planctomycetota bacterium
ACCTCAGCCAGCCGTTACCGGATAAACCTGACTTTCTTTTATACCGTTTGTTAGCAGGCCTGACTGAAGCAATAAATACCTGTTTCTGGCTTCACAAGGATTTACTGCGGAAAAGCTTGCAAGAAAACCCCTAAGTATGAGAAAAAATGGGTTGACATTCTTGCCGAGACAATTATAATTCTAGGTTTGCTGACTCACAAGGGAGTTTTCTGGTATGAAAAGTTTTATGGCCAAAAATGAGCTGGTTGACCATAAATGGGTCGTTGTGGACGCTCAGGGAGCGATTCTGGGCCGTCTGGCTGCGAAGGTAGCACCGATCCTGATGGGCAAAACCAAGCCTACTTATACACCGCATGTTGACGTCGGTGATTATGTAATTGTTGTTAATGCTGATAAGATAAGGCTTACCGGCAGCAAGGATCAGATTAAGCACTACCACAGCTATACGAGCTATCCCGGGGGGCTCAAGTCTGTCAGCTTTGCCGATATGATGGCAAGAAAACCTGAGAAGGTAATTGAACTGGCCGTGAAGCGAATGCTGCCCAAAAATAAGCTTGGGCGGAAAATGCTTAAAAAACTGAAAGTTTATCGAGGCCCCGACCACATGAACAGCGCGCAGAGGCCCGAAAAAATCGAGATGTAAGTTATTCAAAAATCAAAACTGATTTTGAGAGAAAATGTTAATGGCAGAAGAACAAGCACAAAGTCCTTTGATTGACCCGGCGGTTGTACCGAACACCGGCAATGCGCCGGTTGGTACGCCGAAGACAAAAACCGCAGCAGAGGGCAAAGACAGCCTTCGCTACGGGTATTACTGGGGGACAGGCAGGCGCAAAAGCTCTGTTGCTCGCGTTCGGCTGCGTCCCGGCAAGGGGGAGCTTGTAATCAACAAAAGTAAGTTGAATAAGTATTTCTCGCGGACACAGGATCGAGATACTGTCGTAGCTCCTCTAAAAGCCGTCAACGGAGAAAATCGCTTTGATATTTTTGTTAATGTCAAAGGCGGCGGCACGACAGGACAAAGCGGCGCAATCCGGCTTGGCATAGCCAGGGCACTGAAAACTTTCGATGCAAGTTTGCTTTCTGCTCTTCGTGAGGGGGGCCACCTGACACGCGATCCAAGAATGGTCGAAAGGAAGAAACCCGGCCAGGCAGGGGCACGCAAGAGGTTCCAGTTCTCGAAACGTTAGTTTGCAAATTCTGGAATTCGTATTTACAATAGCCGCGGAGAACTAAGACTCTGCGGCTTTTTTTGTCTTTTGTTTGAAAGGAACATTCATGGTGCGGGTGGCGATTATCGGTGCCAGCGGCTATACAGGGGCAGAAGCTATTGAGATAATCCTGCAGCATAACCAGGCAAAATTGACATACCTGACGGCACTGGCGGAGGAATGCGGGCACGTTGCCGAGGTTTTCGGCCAGTTCAGGGGCAGGGTCGATATGGAAATTGAGCCGCTGAATCTGGACAGGCTCACCGGGCTTTCTGATATAGTGCTCTGCTGTCTTCCGCACAAAGTTTCAATGGGATTTGTTCCGAAATTACTAGAAGCGGGCCTGAAGGTTATCGATTTTAGTGCGGATTACCGGCTGAAGGATACAGCGGTGTATGAACGGTTTTACAAGGTTGAACATACCGACAAGGTCAACCTTGCCGATGCTGTCTATGGTCTGCCCGAACTGTTCAGGGACCAGATAAAACATGCCAGGCTCGTGGCAAACCCCGGCTGCTTTCCTACCGGCGCAATTCTGGCTGTTGCGCCATTGCTCAAAAACGGCCTGATTGAATTGACCTCGATAATTGTAAACGCCGTGACAGGCAGCTCAGGGGCAGGAAAGAACCCTTCCGGGACTTTTCATTTTCCCAATATGAATGAAAACTTTTTTGCGTATAGCATAGACTCGCACCGCCATATGCCGGAAATCGAACAGATAGCTGAAATGATTGCAGGCAAAAAGGTCAAGGTACTGTTTCAGCCGCATGTGGGTCCATTTGACAGAGGTATCCTTTCGACAGTTTACTGCGAGCCGAAAAAGCAGATGAACTCCGAACAGCTTTACGAGCTTTATGATGAGTTCTACAGTAATGAGGTTTTTGTGCAGATATTACAAAAAGCACCCATGCTCAAGGATATCGTCAGAACAAACTATTGCCACATCTTCCCAACGGTCGCCAGGGGGAAAATTGTATGTTTTTCAGCGATTGACAACCTGGTAAAGGGAGCTTCAGGCCAGGCGATCCAGAACATGAATATAGTATCAGGCTTTGAAGAAGCAACGGGGTTGCTGTAAAAGGACAGTCTAATGGCAAAAGGCAAACTGCGAATAGCAACCTGTCAGTTTGCGGTAAGCAATTCGATCGATCGCAACGCAGGCTGGATAACCCGGCTCATGCAGCAGGCACAGCAAGGGCGAGCGGAGATTGTGCATTTCAGCGAATGTGCGCTGAGCGGCTACGCGGGCGTGGACTTTGCCTCTTTCCAGGGTTATGACTGGCCCTTGCTGCAAAAACGCACCAAAGAAATACTTGCGCTAGCGAAAAAACTCGGTCTGTGGGTCATACTCGGCAGCTCTTATCGACTTACAGAGCCCAACAGACCCCACAACAGCCTTTACGTGATAGACTGCAAAGGCAGAATCGTCAATCGCTATGACAAGAGATTCGGCACGCCGGCAGATCTGGAGCATTATACACCCGGCGATCGTTTCGTCACGTTCAGAATAAACGGTGTCAGGTGTGGCGTCCTGATTTGTTTTGATCTGCGGTTTCCGGAGCTTTACCGTGAATTGAAAAAGCTCAGGATCGACTGCATCTTTCAGTCATTCTACAACGCAAGGCAGAAGCATCACAGCATTCATACCGAGATAATGAGGCAGACCATGCAGACCCGCGCTGCGACGAACGGCTTTTGGGTAAGTATGAACAACAGCAGTGCATATTACTCGGCATACCCCAGCACCTTTATCCAGCCGGATGGACATATCTCGAATCACCTGCGATTCCACCGCCCCGGCATAATGTTCAACACGGTTGATTTGAACCGGGAATTTTACGACCCCTCGGCGCCGTTCAGGAACCCGGCTATGAGTGGAATTCTAACCAATCGATGCGGGAAAGTTGATGATCCTCGCTCGACGAGAAGAAACATAATCTGACAGGATAGTTTTATGAAGAACAAAAGTATTACTGCACCGAAGGGGTTTCTCGCGGGGTCTGTGCATTGCGGCATAAAAAAATCCGGCAAAAAGGACCTTGCTGTGCTTGTCTGTCCGACGGGGGCTAAGGCAGCAGCGGTTTTTACTACGAACAGGATCGTCTCAGCAGCAGTGGAAGTATGCAGAGAACATATAAAAACAAAACAAATCGACGCGATAATTGTTAACTCCGGCAATGCCAATACCTGTACAGGCACTGCAGGTATTAAGAACGCCCTGGCCATGTGCCGGGCACTGGCTAGGGAAATCGAAACAGATGCGAAAAAAATTCTCCCTGCCTCAACAGGTATTATTGGCCATCAGCTTCCAATCGCTCGAATCAAGGTTGGTATTTCAAAGGCTGTGGATAAGCTCAGTTCCTCGGGGCAGGCCGGCCTGGGCTTTGCCGAGGCGATACTTACCACCGATACCCATACCAAACAGGCGTTGAGAAAAATCAACATATCGGGCAGAGAGGTGACTATCGCAGGTATAGTAAAAGGCGCGGGTATGATCGGGCCGAATATGGCAACTGCGCTTTGCTTTATTACCACTGATATCGCCATAAGCAAGACTCTGCTTAGGTCAACCCTGGCTGATGCCATCGGCAAATCACTCAACAAACTTACCGTTGACTGCCACCAGAGCACGAACGATGCGGCTATTATTCTGGCATCAGGCCTTGCAGGCAACCGTTCCATAACAAGCCGCTGCCCACGATATAAAAAGTTCAGCAGCACTTTGAGTGATCTTTGTTCGGACCTTGTGAAACAAATGGCCCTGGACGCCGAAGGAGCTGCACGGATGTTCACCGTTGTAGTAAAAGGAGCGGCAAGTAAAGCCGATGCCGCCAAAGCCGCTCGCGCGGTAGCCGATTATCCACTTGTTAAATGCGCCGTTCATGGAGCCGACCCCAACTGGGGCAGAATTATAGTAGCGGTTGGATCCTGCGGAGTAAAACTGAACCCGAACAAACTCACATGCAAAATCGAAAATATAACTGTTTTCAGGAACGGCCGGCCCGTAAAATTCGACCGGAAAAAAGCAAGTAAGGCAATTTCACAGACTGCACATACGATAACGATTGATCTTGGCGCGGGAAAGCACAGCGATTTTTGCTATGGTTGTGATCTAAGCCGTGAATATGTAACGATTAACGCAGACTACCACACGTAAGGGGCGCTGCCGGCAAACAAAGCTCTTGAAAAATCATTACTATCGGCTAAACTTAGCTTCCCCCAGGTCATGGAAAGCTTGAAAAGTAGTAGTATTATTCTTAATTTTGAAAGGGAAAGGAGTGAAACTACACAGGGATTGTGCAATCATAATATTGCTGATCGCTTTGCTGTCGACGACGGCAAAAGCCTCGCAGAGTCTTGGTGAATCGACCACTAGTATTCCGCCGACCTGGTGGATAGCTCCGATTGCAGCGCTGCTAGGACTTTTCTTCGCATTGTTTTTCTACGAAAAGATGATGAAGGCTCCGGCGGGCAACGAAACCATGATAAGCATCGCAAACCACGTTCGTGAGGGGGCTTATGCTTATCTATTCAGACAATATCGGGTGGTTGCGATTGTCTTCGCTCTTCTCAGCATAATATTCGCGGTGTTGGCGTACTTCGGTATTCAGAACCCCTTTGTGCCTGTAGCGTTTCTTACAGGGGGTTTTTTCAGCGGCCTGTGCGGCTTCTTAGGCATGAAGACCGCGACAAATGCTTCTTCGCGGACAGCTCAAGGAGCTGCAAAAAACCTCAACAGCGGCTTACAGGTAGCTTTTCGCTCAGGCGCGGTTATGGGCCTGGTGGTTGTCGGGTTCGGTCTGCTGGATATTTCACTGTGGTACCTGATCCTCGACAAGCTAATCTACACTGCTGAGCATATGAAAAACGGGATGACCTTTTTGGGGCTTACACTGGTCAGACCCGGCATGCATGCCGATCACAAGCTGGTGGAGATTACTACCACGATGATTACCTTTGGCATGGGCGCTTCTACCCAGGCACTGTTTGCTCGTGTTGGCGGCGGCATCTATACCAAGGCTGCCGATGTCGGGGCAGACCTTGTCGGCAAGGTCGAAACGGGCATTCCGGAAGACGATCCGCGTAACCCGGCGACAATTGCTGACAACGTCGGGGACAACGTCGGAGATGTTGCTGGTATGGGTGCTGATCTTTATGAGAGTTATTGCGGCTCAATTCTTGCTACTGCTGCGTTGGGTGCTGCGCTACCGCCGGCAGGCGGTTCGATTGATCCTTTCAAGGCGGTACTTGCGCCAATGGTAGTAGCGGGTATTGGTATTCTTCTTTCCATCGTGGGCATATTTATGGTTCGCTGCAAAGAGGATGCTTCTCAGAAGAATCTTCTTAATGCACTGCTTCTGGGAACACTGGGAAGTTCGGTTCTGATCCTGCTTGCTCTTGTCGGCATGGTGAAGCTTGGATGGCTGACATGGGGTGTGTTCTGGTCGGTCGTTTCGGGCCTGACTGCAGGTGTAATAATTGGCCAGTTGACAGAATATTATACCTCTGACGAATATGGACCGACAAAAGGGATTGCCGAACAGGCAAAGATGGGAGCTGCCACAACGATTATTGACGGTTTTGCAACCGGCATGTATTCGGCGGGACTGCCGGTTGTCATAATTACCATAGGCATATTGTGCGCGTATGGTCTCGCCGGAGGTTTTACAAATATGGCGATGGGACTTTACGGGATCGGTTTCGCTGCTGTGGGTATGCTTTCTACTCTGGGAATCACCCTGGCGACCGATGCCTACGGACCGATAGCTGACAATGCAGGCGGCAATGCGGAAATGAGCGGCCTGGGTAGGGAAGTTCGGCAAAGAACAGATGCTCTGGATGCGCTGGGTAATACAACTGCAGCTACCGGAAAAGGTTTTGCCATCGGCTCGGCAGCACTTACGGCAATGGCGCTTCTGGCAGCGTACATCGAAGAGATTCGGGTATGGATCGGCAAGCTGGCCGGCGAGGGAGTCTATCAGGTTGATAATATGAGATTCTCAGCGAATGGGCAGATCAGTGATACAATCAACGCTAAAACCGCAACCATTATGGATTTTGTTCAGGCTTACGATCTGGACATCATGAATCCCAGGCTTATCTGCGGACTTTTCCTTGGTGCAATGATGGCCTTTGTTTTTTGCGCTATGACGATGAAGGCCGTCGGAAGAGCAGCTGGTGCAATGGTCAACGAAGTCCGCAGACAGTTCAAGGAAATACCGGGGATTATGGAGGGCACGGGCAGGCCCGATTATGCCCGGTGCGTATCGATCTCAACTGTAGGTGCTCAGAAAGAAATGATCCTTCCTTCACTGCTGGCGATAATTGCGCCCGTCCTGACGGGCCTTATTCTCGGCGTAGCGGGAGTTTTGGGGCTTCTGGCCGGCGGGCTGACATGTGGTTTTGTGCTGGCTATCACGCTGAATAACGCCGGCGGCGCATGGGATAACGCCAAAAAATATATCGAAAAAGGCGCACATGGCGGAAAAGGTTCGGATGCTCATAAGGCAAGCGTAGTCGGTGACACGGTCGGGGACCCGTTCAAGGATACATCCGGCCCGAGCCTGAACATACTGATCAAGTTGATGACAATGGTCAGCATTGTTTTTGCAGGTGTAATCGTCAAATTCGCGCCTGCCATTCGCGATCTGATCGGTTTGGGAAAATAAGCTGAAAGCCTCTGGCGGGGTCTAGGGGTTTGTAACAGATGACGCTTTACAGCAGCCTGATTTGCTGCTATTATCTGTCTGTTCGTGAAATCCGGATGTTCTAAACAACCCCGAGAGGGACCACGGGAAAGGATTTTGTTGTTTCAGGGAGCTTGCTATGAACAAAACAGGCTTGCAGCTTTCAATCGTGGTTCCCCTACTCAACGAGCAGGACAATATCACCGCTTTGTACGAGGAAATTGTCTTGTCACTGGCTGACAAGTACAGGTACGAAGTGATCTTCATAGATGACGGCAGTACGGACGAAAGTTTTACCATCCTCTCTCAGCTTCACAGTAAGGACCGGCGTGTACGGGTAATTCGCTTTCGGACAAATTTCGGACAGACGGCAGCAATGGCAGCCGGTTTTGAGCATGCGCGAGGCGAAGTTATTGTTCCGCTGGATGCCGACAGGCAGAACGACCCTGCGGATATCCCCAGGATGCTGGATAAGCTTTACAACAATGGCTATGATATCGTCAGCGGCTGGCGGAAAAAACGGCATGATAAAGCCCTGACACGGCGTCTGCCTTCAAAGATCGCAAATTGGCTCATTAGTTGGATAACAGGCGTAAAACTGCATGACTTTGGATGTACCTTGAAGGCCTACCGCCGGGAGGTCCTTCAGCAGACACGCCTTTATGGAGAAATGCACCGTTTTATCCCAGCGCTTGCAAGCTGGAGCGGCGCCAACATATGCGAGATGGTGGTGAATCATCGGCCCAGGACTGCCGGCGTAGCCAAGTATGGACTGGGCAGAACATTCAAGGTGTTGCTTGACCTTATTACGGTGAAATTTCTATCATCGTATTCGACCAAACCTATTTATATCTTTGGCGGACTGGGGCTGCTCTCGGGCATAGCTGCCCTGATAACCGGTCTGGCAGTATTGTACCAGAAGTTTATTTCGTCCCAGCATCTCGCAATGAACCGCAACCCATTGCTTATTCTGACAACGCTTCTTATAACAATGTTTATTCAACTGATATTGATGGGACTGCTCGCCGAACTGCTTGTGCGGACATATCATGAGTCACAGAACCGGCCTACATACGTTATTCGCGAGATACTCGAGGGTGAATCAAATGCAGGGGACGTTTGATGAAACACAAAAAGCTTCCGCAGAGGCATAAAGCCCATCGACAGGAAGAGAAACACCAGGACTTGTTGCAGAATAATGGTACTCAGCGCAAGCTGATATATTTTACAGTGGTGCTGGTTCTGGCCGGTCTTCCTTTTGCATTGGGCAAATATTTTGAATTTAACCTGCCCGGCCCCTTTGACAGCGGGGCCTATGTTTATTCGGCAAAGCATATACTGGATGGCGCGGTAATAGGCGTCGACGAAAGGCCCACCGCCCAGCCGGGTACACTGCTGATAAATATACTCGGCGTCTGGCTGTTCGGATTCAATGACACAGGTCCCAAACTGATTCAGATGCTGCTCCAGGCAGCAGCGCTTATTGTAATGTTCTACACGATGCGCAAGCTCTACGGGAACCTTGCTTCCGCCATTGGGGTTATAGTCGCATCGGTTTATCTGAGCGCTCCTTTAATTGCAAAATACGGCAACGTTAAGGAGCAGTATATGATAGCCTTTATGGTATTGGGTATTTGTTGTATTGTGCTGCGGCACCTTGGCGGACGATGGTACCTTGCTCTTCTGGCAGGGGCATTTGCGTCATGGGGCCCGTTATTCAAGCAGACCGGACTGTCGTCAGTGGGGGCTATCGGATTGTTCGTACTTATCCAGCCTTTTTTGAAACATCGAAGCTGGAGACAGACCTGTGCAGACATAGGACTTCTTGTGGGAGGGGCGGCGCTGGCGATTTGTCCAATATATATATGGCTTGCCGGCACACAAGTAGAACTGTCGTATTATCCGTATTGGTTCCTGTTCAAAATGCTGCTGCCGACTGTGGGCGAAAGAATGGATTCTTATGTTACCACCAGCAGGGAGCTTCAGGGGTTTTCGGAGCAGTGGCCTCGCGTGCTGCGTTATTACAAGTTTTTGATGCTGCCGATAACTCTTGCCGCTGGAGCGATAGTGTTCCGGCTTGTTCGGCTGGTCTGGGCCAGGCTCGGGGTCATCGATGACGAAGACAAAATAGTCTATAATCGTTTCGTATTGCTTTTTGCTGTGTGGTGGATTCTTGATATGGCTTTTGTGTGGATAAGCCCGCGGTCTTACGAGCAGTATTATCTTCCGTTAAATGCATCATCAGCCATGCTGGCCGGCTACCTGATAGCTTCATATGCTGCCAAATTGTCCGATTTACAAAGCCGAACAAAATGGATAATGGTCAGGCTTGTCGGGTTGTTGTGTATGGTGCTGATGTCTCAACACATTTTTTTCGGTATCCGAACCAGCCCGCATTCGGGAACGCGATACAGCAATCCTGACTTTCAGCGTGGTTATGTGCAAAGATTTGAGGAAGTTTCCGGTCGGCGTCAAGGCCGCCTTGGGTCGTGGGAGATGATAGGCAGGTATATTCGCCAGCATAGCAAGCCTGATGATAAGATATATGTGTGGGGATGGGTGCCGGGTATATACGTTCAGGCGCAGCGATTGAGTTCCGCGCCGTCTGCGTTTGAAAGTGAGATGCACACAAGCCCCCCGGAAGATCTGAAGGAGCGGATCGACATGCTGCTCAAAGCCTTTGAGAAGGAACCGCCGAAGTATATGGTTGATACGCACAAGAGACATTTCCCGTGGAAGATATTTCCATTTGAGTTGTGGCCTTCGTTTTTTCCGTTTGACCAGCAGGTAAAGTCAAAACTGACAGACAAGCAGGGATTTCTCAGGCAGGCCCCTGAAGTGGTGGAGCTTTATGACAGATTATTCACGGAACTGATTCGCACAGAAATAAGTGAGCAGGAAGTTCGGCGTTATGAAGTCATGCTTCCATTGAGACGATATGTAATGAATAACTATCGTCACCTCGGCGCAATTGGAGAAAATGTTCTTTTCGAACTGAAAGACAATCGCTGAAGCCCTCAAAATTGGTGATGGAACAACCATTAAAAATCCTGATGCTCAATCACGAGTTCCCACCGGTGGGAGGCGGGGCAAGCCCGGTGACTTTTGAACTGTGCAAGCAGTTGGTAAAGATGGGCCATAAAGTGGACGTTGTTACAATGCACTACGGCCATACCTCGCGTTTTGAAACAGTTGACGGCATGAATATTTATCGTACGCCGGCGATTCGCAAGCGGCCGAATATATGCTATACTCACGAGCTTGCGACTTATGTGCCGGGCGCATTTTTTAAGACTCTCAGGCTGGCGAGAAAAGAGCGTTATGATATTATTCACTGTCATTTTGTCGTGCCGGGCGCACCTCTGGCATGGCTGGTCAGCAAACTCACGGGGATTCCCTTTATTATTACATGTCACGGAACCGATGTCCCCGGGCATAACCCCGACAGGTTTGGCATAGTGCACAGACTGGTCAGGCCGGCATGGCGTTTTCTCGCGAGAAGCAGTGCACTGCTGACCTCGCCGAGTCAGTCTCTGAAGTCTTTGATACTGGAGAATTGTCCGGATCTGGATGTTTGCATTGTCCCTAACGGAATCTATGCCGAGCGATTCACGCCGACAGAGAAGAATAAAAGTATTCTGATGTGCAGCCGGCTTTTCGAATTCAAGGGTTTTCAGTATGCACTTGAAGCGATAAAGCAGATGGAAATTGATTGGGAAGTGAATATTATCGGCGAAGGCCCCTTCCGAGGTGAGCTTGAGCGGATTGCTCAACTCTCCAAGACACCCGTCAGGTTCTGGGGCTGGATAGATAAATCAGAGCAACGCTTTTACGAACTGTTTAGTCGCAGCTCGATCTTTATTTTCCCCTCAGAGGCAGAAAGTTTCGGGATGGTAATTGCCGAAGCGATGGCCGCGGGAAATGCAATAATAGCTTCGGATATTCCTGCCCATAGAGAAGTACTGGGAGATTCCGGAGTATATGTTCCGGTGCGCCGCGCTGATAGGATCCGTGAAGAAATACACAAACTAATCGAAAATGCAGCATGGCGCCAGTCACTGCAGAGAAAGACGCGAGAAAGAATATTACAGAATTTTTCGTGGGACTCGGTCGGCAGGCAATTTCTAGGATGTTATGAAAAGGTGCTCAATCGTTGAAAAATATCGAAACCGGCTGCCAAAAAAGAAGGAGAATTCTGATAATCCCGCCGGCAGGGCTGGGTGATATGATTATGGCTGCACCGGTAATTCGCGCGCTGCGGCAAAAGTTTCCGGACGCCTGGCTGGCGGTCCTGGCTGATTATATGCGTGGTGCCGGGGAAATTGGACGGTGTATGAGCTATCTCGACGAGGTGATCGATTTTCGGCTCCGGCGATATTCATGGGGCTGCGTAATAAAGTTTTTTCTCAGTTCGTACTGGCCGATGCTTATAGATCTGAGGCGGAAAAAATTTGATACTGCTGTTATCCTCGGCAGGAATCCGATACGAACAATTCTTGTCCGAATGATGACTGTAAAAAATATCCTTTGCGTCAAAGGCCGGGGACACCCGACCAGGCTGGGACTGGACCTTGTATCAAAACTTGGCTGTTCAAATGAGCCGCTCGATTTCGGTTTTTCCTGCCCTGATGTCAGGCTGGAAGATATTCTTCCGAAAAACACACCAAGGCCATGGATAGGTATCCATCCGTTTTCAGCAATGAACTGGCGGGAATGGAGCAACTTCAGGGACCTCGCACAAAAATTGAAAAACCGCAATGGAACCGTGATCCTGCTGGGTAAAAAGGCTGAGCACAAACAGGTCGAAGGACTCTGCGACATGGTGAATAAATTATCCGTAAAGCAATTGATTGCGGTTATAAAAAATCTGGATGTGCTTGTAAGCTGTGATTCCGGACCGATGCACATAGGCTTTGCTGTCGGGACGCCTACCGTGGCGATATTCGGCCCCATCGCTCCGCAGTACCGAATGCCTTTGACCAAAAGTTCCCGGCATCAGATAGTATATGACAGCGATACATATAAAGACCGATACATTCAGATGAAAGAACGATACCCTGAGGAGGTCAATCTCTTCGAAAATATCAGTGCCGATAAAGTTTATGAGGCAGTAGTCAGAATCCTGGCACCCTGAAATCGCCTGCAATTTCAGTTTTTCTTGATGACTGCCTCGATGGAATATTCACCTGTGCTGTTTTTATTCGGCGCCGGGATTTTATATCCCTCGTTACAGACTCTCGCATAAATTATTTCATAACCGAAAAGGTTTTTTTGTATTAACGGTATCACCCCTGCAGTATCGGGGGCTTCATCTCTGTCAAGCAGGAAAAAACGCCTGTGAGTATTGTTCCAGCGGCTCGGCAGGTTTTTTTTCCTTTCATATAAGTTCCTCTCCGGCAGGTAAAGAATCAAATATCCTCCGGGTTTTATCACCCTCCACCAGTTTTTCAACCCCACCTCGGCATCATCCAGATGTTCCAGAGTATGTGAGGAATATACAAAATCAAACTCTGAATCCTCGATGCCTTCGAGCATCTGCGCATCACCATGTTCAATGTCCCACCCCCGGCAATTATCTGCCAGAAGATCCCCGCCATAGCCTATATCCAGCCCCTTGCCCTGACAGAACCGCTCGAAAAACCCTTCTTTCGTTCTTCGCGCTTTGGCCTTGGTTGTTTCTCCCGTCCTGCAGGGCCTTGGTCTATGCCGGTAAAGAAATACCGTACAGTAGAAGATGATTTTTCTGATTAAAAGCCAGACGGGCTCCGGCGTAATTCTTTTCAAGGCTCTTCTCATAAAAAGCAAATTACAACATTTTGTCCCTTTTTCAAGAGTTAATTCGACCATGAAACATGCCCTTCTGTAAGCCCTTATTTAAGACAGCCTTATATGGCCAGAAGTATACCTTTGTCGCGTATAGGGAATTTCTGTGGAAAAATGTAACAAACTGCGCAAATCTGTATCTGTCATCACGTGTGGACTTTGGCTTGAAATAGCTGAATAAGACCTTATTATAGTTTGGTTTTATAATTTAAAGCGAGAAAAGATAGTAAAAATCAAGACACTTTTCAGCATCCTGCACTTTTTATGATAATCTTCGCAGTTTATACTGTCCTCTCCCTTGACAGAACCTCTCTAAGCCTCATATGATTTGTGTGCTCGCGAGGCATAAAATACAAATGTCTGCGTTAATAATGAAGCCTGTTGAAAAGTTGATTGAAAACCCGGGGAAGGAGGGAGTACGCAGGGTTTTATTTGTGCTAAACCGATTGAGACAAGAAAGGCTGAAAAATGAAAAAAGAATCTAGTTTTTACGACCATTTCAGTCAGGACAAGACCACAAGAATTGGCAGATGGCTGGTGAAAGCTACTTCAAGTATAATATTCAATGCGGCGAAAATAAGTCCAAACTCCAGTATCCTCGAAATTGGACCGGGGCGGGGAGCATTGGCTGATATTTGTCTTGAGAATAATATTGACTACTGGGCGATAGAACCAAATACACAGATGGCCGAATCGCTGAGGAAACGTGGTGCAAATGTAATCAGCAAAGTTGTTCCACCTCTTCCTGATATTGATAAGAAATTTGATGCTGTAATAATGATCCACGTCATGGAACATATGGATACAATGAGCACTGCCCTGCAGCTTGCAAAGGAAATTTATGATATTCTGAAACCTGGCGGCAAAATCGTGATATCTTCACCGGATTATGTCAACTGGCGGCATAATTTTTTCCGAAGTGATTTTAGCCACAATTATGTTACGACCTGGCAAAGACTACAATCTCTTTTGGTAAGCGCCGGTTTTGAGCATATCGATGGAACGTGTTTAAGCGGCCCTTTGAAAGGACCGATATGTTTCCTGCCTTCCGCGATAGCTTCTCTTTTACCTTTGGGCACTTTTGTTGCGATGTTTCCTAAAAACAAACTTCTGCACAAACTTACGAAACTCCAGGGAACTTTTTTACGGTCGGCACTTGTAATAGGGAAAAAGGCAGGCTCGACACATGTTTGCTAAGCCTTCGCAGATTGTGAAGATTTTTATCAGGATAACGATTACCATCGTGCTGCTGGTCTGGGTGATCAGTAGGATTGATCTGCCTCCGCTGGGAGAGTTTTTTTCCTCCGCACACTTGGGGTTCCTGGCAATGGTGTGGGCTTTTACCCTGCTGACATTTGTGGTTCGCTCCATCAAGATGCGCATCATTCTGCAAAAGCAGGGCTGTGATGTCATGATACGGACGTTGTTCGCCGCCAGTTCGGTTACCTCATTATACAGCCTGATCATGCCCGGGCCGTTGAGCACTGGAGTAAAATGGTATATTCTCAAAAAGAACACCGGCAAAGGAACAAATGTTCTCAGCGGAATGGTGTACAATCAGGTAAGCGAAATACTGGTTATGATCGCCCTTGGGCTTGTAGGGCTGATTCTGATAAACGCAGGTTCAAAGCCGCGAATATCGCTCTTGTGCGGGCTGGTCCTGGCTGGGTTGCTTGTCTGCTCGGCGTTGTTTCTGACCCGTAAAGTGGGCGACAGGATAAGGGCTGCCCTTTTGGTTTTTTTCAGGTTTCTTCCTCACGCGATGCGCAGCCGGGCAGAAGAGATTGTGGAACAGCTTCACGTTTTTCAAACAATCTCATGGTTTTTTCATATCAAAATAGCGATTATATGCGCTCTGGGCGGCGTGCTGAGCATCGTTGTATATGTTCTGGCAGCAAAGGCTGCTCACATCGATGTGCCGATAGGTATCCTGGTCTGTCAAACATCATTGATCTTCATTCTCGGCAGGTTTCCGATATCGCTGGGCGATCTTGGGGTACGGGAGTATACCCTCGTTGAGACGATGAGCAGATATGGTGTCTCTGCACCGGCGGCTCTTTTAATGTCGGGTATGATTTTTTCCACTATCCTTCTTCTGGCAGGAATTGGTGCATGCTGTCAGCTTTTCTGGTCGGTTCGCAGGCGCGATCAGAACAGCCGCATCTAGTGTCCGGGCCTCCCTCTTACTGAAAGAATATCCTCATTATGTCGATTCTCGTGATATAGACTGCAAGTGCAATTATAAAAGCCAAACCGACGTAAGAGATGATCGACTGTGTTTTCCGGCTGAGAGGTGATCCCTTTATTTTTTCAACCACCAGCAGCACAATGTTCCCTCCGTCAAACACCGGCAGGGGCAGGGCGTTGAATACCGCGATCAGAACGTTTATCATAGCCAGAAAGTAAAAGTAATTGAGCCATTCCTGCTGTCTTATCACCTGTGCGCTGAGCGCGATGATGCCGATCGGGCCCATAAGGTTTCTCGGGCTGATCTGGCCGCTCAGAAGTCTTCGCAGCATCATATAGGAATGTGCCATCCAGCTTCCCGCTCGCCTGAAGCCCAGTATGGTTGCATCGAGAGGATTGGCGGCTTTATATGTGCGCATCATCACCTTGAAAGGTATATCGACGGCGGCAATGGTTTCCACGGTGATAGCATCGGGCCCGGCAGGTACGACAAATACGACCTGGCCGGTGGTTTCATCATTAAACCGATAGTCAATAGCAACCTGCTGACCGATGTTTTCCCGCAAAATGCTGATGACCTGATAAAAATCATCTACAGCTCTGTCGTCAACAGCAGTAATAGTAGCGCCTGGGGGAATCTCCAGCACAGGCAGATTTGTATCGGTTGGTATTGTCCCTGCAGCGACGGGGTGCTGGGCATCAGCGAGAACATGTATCCCGATGAGCGCTCGTGAGCCTCCTGAAGGCCTTTCCGGCTCCACGTTTACCGTCAGAACATGTTCGCCGCCGTTTGGATCGATTCGCAGGACTTTTATCGGCAATAACCTGTCTTCATATAGCGCGGTAACCTCACGAAGTTTACTGAATGTGGGTGTATTCGCATCCGCTACCGCTAGGATTATGTCGCCCGGCTTGAGAGTTTCTTCAATGTCTGATTGAACCGTTTGAGGCTGTGTGAATTTCCTCAGTTTTGTTATCAGTACCTTGTGGAATGAAGGTACCTTAGGCATGACCGCAATAATCTTAAGTCTGGGTACAATCGAGCAGATATGGCTGAGTTTATAACCAGCCTTGAAGTCATCTTTGAAGGCAGTCATCTCAAGCGGGATTGGCTTTGAATCCACCGTTACACTGCCGTTTTCAGCAGTTCTTCTGGCTGTAACAGTAATTTGCGGTTTGAGCGCTTTTGCGATCTCTTCGTCAAATTGCCAGGAGTAATCGACTTTGGAGCCGTCAGCAGCGGTAACAACATCGCCTGGAAGAAGTCCCAGCGTTTCACTAACCGCATTCGGTTCTGTAACCGCAGCAACTGTAAGCGTATAGGCAGGAAATATTCCGAAGATTCTCAGATCAGTTCCCTTGTCCGTTGGCACATCGGCTGCGATTCCAAGTTGTTTTATTGTGCCGTCAGGATGTTTAATGGTAAGCGGTATGTGTTTTCCCGGCGAAGACAGCGCAGCAGATGTGGCAATATCACTGAAATCGATGTTGGTTTTGCCTGCGATCTCAATCACCTCGTCGCCAGGCTCGATACCCGCAGCTTCCGCAGGTGAACCAGGCCTGAGTCCGCCGACAACAGGTGCAGGAAAATCGATCCCGATGAGAAATATTGAGACAAACAGTAAAATAGCAAAGATCACGTTAAACGTTACGCCCGCCGCAAGCACCCTGATGCGTGCGCCGGCGCCTTTGTTGGCATACGATCTTGGGTCGTCGGTTGCTTCCGGCCCGCCAATATCCTCTTGGCCGACCATGGCGACGAAGCCTCCGAAGGGTATCAGGCTGATCCGATATTCTGTTTCGCCGGCCTTGCGGCATTTGCCGACAGTGAAACTTAGCAAACCGTTGCCTTCAGGGTCATCATTTTTTGGGAAAAAAATCGGAAGAAATCTGATTCTGAATCCTTTTTCAGTCCTTCTTACTCCGAGCAGCACAGGCCCCATGCCGATGGAAAACGCTCGAACGTGAATATCCGCCAGCTTGGCGAAGATAAAATGCCCAAATTCATGGACGAAGATTACAACCCCCAGCCCTACCAGCGCCAGCAGCACACTTGCGGATTTGCCGGCATTGTCACTTAAAATCATATAGGTCGCTGTTAAAGCAGCGATCAGGACAGCCAGCGGCAGATATTTTCCTACAGGACTTTTTGGGTTTTGCTGTTGCTCAGACATCTATTAACCTCATTTCTTGCCCATCGGTCCGCTTCAAGAAGCTCTTCAAGCGATTCACAGGGATGGATATTGTGTTTATCAAGACAACGCTCAATCAGTTCGACAATCGCAGAAAATTTAATTTTACCATTCAGAAACAAATGCACCGCCTGTTCGTTTGCGGCGTTAAAAACCACCGGAGCGGAATCACCGATTCCGGCCACTTCAAAACCAAGCGCCAGTGCGCGGAAAGTTTTCAGATTCGGCTTTTCAAAAGTCAGTCTCCCAAGCTCGTCAAGCCTGAGGTGCGGCGAAATCCCCTTGACTCTTTGCGGGTATGTTATCGCGTATTGGATAGGCAGGCACATATCCGGTGTACCAAGCTGGGCGATCACCGAACCATCGATAAACTCGACAAGTGAGTGAACGATGGATTCGGGATGGATAAGTACATCAATTTTTTCAGGCGGCTTATCGAAGAGCCAGTGTGCTTCAATCACTTCAAGGGCTTTATTCATCATGGTCGCTGAGTCAACGGTAACCTTGGGGCCCATATCCCATGTGGGATGAGCCAGGGCATCGTCTAGCGTGGCATTTTCGATCTGCTCGGCTGTAGCTGTTCTGAATGGTCCCCCAGATGCGGTAAGTATTATCCTGTTCACTTCTTCTCGTCTTCCCGCCTGCATTGCCTGGAACACCGCAGAGTGTTCACTGTCAACAGGCAGAATAGTAGCGCTGTTTTCACGGGCAGCGCGGGTAAGCAGTTGTCCCGCGATGACAAGCGGCTCCTTGTTTGCTATGGCGAGGGTCTTTCCATTTTTTGCTCCTTCCAGCAGGGCAGGCAGGCCGGCTGCTCCGACAACAGCGGCTACAATCGTATCCACTTCATTATCAGCAGCAATCTTTTCAAGACTTGAAGGGCCGGCAAGAATTTCAGTGTCCACATCTGCAAGCAGCCGGCGTAGATAACCTTCCTGATCGGCGCAGGTAATTCCCACCAGTTGAGGCCTGTATTTTCGAACCTGCCCGGCGAGCAGTTCGACGTTGCTGTGCGCTGTCAGTGCAAAAACGCGGTAATCACTTCCCAGGGCATCCAGTACTTTCAGCGTACTTGTGCCGATCGAGCCGGTCGAACCTAAAATCGCGATATTTTTAGCCATAGATAGGGTATGATACGCCAAAGTTGCCCCGGATGCAACCGACAAGGCAGGCTTTAAGAATGTCTCTTTGAAACTTTGTCCCGGCGACGATTTTTTTCTCTGAACTGTCGCGGCGACATACCTGCCAGCTCCTTGAAGATTCGCGTAAAATAGCTCTGGTTATTATACCCTACCTCAAAGCATATCTCGGTGCAGCTCTGATTTGTGGCCAGAAGCAGAAACTTGGCTCTTTCCACACGAACAGAAGTCATGTAGTCCACTATGGTAATTCCCATCTGCTCCTTGAATATATGTGCAAGCCTCGAAATACTGAGATGGCAGGCCCTGGCAATATCAGCCAGAGAAATCTGCTTATCGAAATTCGCATCGATGTAGTTTATGGCAGGAGTAATCTGCGATACCTTTCTTTTGTCCTGCATGGTATAAACCAGATCGATAAATTCATTCAGGGCGCTGCTTATCCATGCGCAAAGATCCTCCTGATTATCAATTTTTATTACTTTTGTAATGTAATCGAGGTTCTTTTCGAGCAGGAGGTTTATATCGACGCCCCCCTCGACAGCGGCCCTTCCAAGCACCGCTAGAAGTTCCAGCAGCCTTGCCTTGAGGACATTCAGGTCGCCCGGATTGTGAAAGAGTATTGTTCCAAGTATCGAATTGAGTATTTCCTTTGCGCCGGTTCGGTCGCCTATTTTAACTTTTCCAATCAGCTCACGCTCGCTTTCAAGCGGGTACCTCCATTCAGTGCCCAGCCTCTTTTTTTCCTGGATATGCTGGCTTATTTCCGACTGCTGCTCAGTTCTCTGACGCCGCCACCTGATAACCCTCGGATCGAGTTTGCAGACTTCGTAAAGCAGATCAAAGAGGAACTCCGATGCTGCGTGAATCTTCCGTCCTTCGATAATCGGCAGCTCATTTATCGCGGCAACTAGCTTTTTATCGTTTATATTGAAATCTTTGACCCGTTTCCTGATGTCGTCAATCAATATTTCACCGGGTATCTGCCAGAGGCATTTCCCAAAAAACAACGCGCCGAGGGCGACGTTTTTATCCATCACAGGCACGCATATCAGTATGATTCCGGCATGGCAGATCGTCATGTATGACTGGCCCGTCTCGATTGCGATATTGAGACTTCGCAGTCTCTCTTCGGTGCATCTTTTCAGACCCGCATCTGACGAGCGCACAAGGGAGCAGAACTTCGGGTGACAGCCTTTGCAGCACATCGACCGGACTTCTCTGCCGCTGCCGTCAACCGTTTCCAGGCCGAGCTGAAAATGCCTGGCAAAGGTTTCAGCAAGTCGGCTGAAGTCTTTACTGCTTATGTAATCAGAAATTTTCGCCATATACGCCTACCCGGGCAACAACCTGGACTATCAAAACCCTGAATTATACCGGAATCCCAACCAAATTCCAGTGCCAAGAGTTCTCCCAGCCGGGGTAAATGCGTCTGAAATTATTCAATTTTTGTTGTTTTTGCCCGTGTTTTACTGTAAAAATTCATAATGCTTTTTACGGAGAACAAAATGAAAAAGACAATTCTTTCTCTATCAGGTGCTGTCATAATGCTGGCTTTGATGGCCGGCTGCGGCCCAAGCGCCAGACTTTCAGTTGCCCAGAGGCAGCAGTCAATTCGCGATATGGAAGCAGAAACCCTTGAAAGGCTCTATCAGGAGCAGGCCTTTACGAAAGACAGGATCAAAAAAGCGGAGGGCTACGGGGTTTTTGCCAACGCCAATGTGAACGTAATCCTTGTAAGCGGCGGCGGCGGATACGGCGTCGTCGTTGATAATTCGACAGGCCGAAGAACATATATGAAAATGGCGCTGGGAGGTATCGGCCTGGGCTTGGGGGTTAAAGACTACAGGCAGGTGTTGATTTTTCACTCGAAAAAAACCCTTAAGAAATTTATCGAAAGCGGCTGGGAGTTTGGAGGCCATGCCGATGCCGCGGCAAAAGCGGGCGAGTCCGGAGGTGAATTGAGCGCCGAAGGAGCGCTCGGCGCCGGTATCGAGGCGTATTCCATGACTGAATCAGGCTTGGCGCTCCAGGCAACCGTCGCGGGCACAAAGTACTGGAAAGATAAAGAGCTTAACTGACAAGCGGGTGAAATATACAACACCGCTGGCCGGAAACAGGGGAAGATTAGCCCGTTTTCCCTTGCTTACCGGACAAAAAGTTGTATAATAATATCCGCTTTTAGGATAACGGAGGCAGTGAGAGAGAGATGGGACCACTTCTCGGGGTTAGGTTTTCCGAACAATCTTTTTTCAGCAATATTACTGCGCACACCGCGCAGCCAAAAAATATTAACAATCTTTCGAGGAGAAGAAAATGGCACAAAGAACATTACAAATTGTATTGTCTGTTCTAATCTCTGTTCTATTTGTTACGCATTCAAGTTTTGGAGTTGCTGTAAATCTTGAACCTTACTGGTTCGGCATCGGTGTTGAGGATAATATTGATTTTAAGGTAAACTGTGTATTGGGAACAGTGCCACAGGGAGGGCCCCTGATAGTTCGGACCAATGATACTGATCCAGGAGATATTATTCTCCGTTCGGGAGTTACTATTCATGGTGATGTAGTTGTCGGCGCAGGGGGCGACCCGGATGTAGTCATAGTGGGCCCAACGAGTTCTATAACCGGCAGTATTTATGCTGCCGATAAAAACATCAACTATCCGGATATAAGCCCTCCTGAAGGCCTGCCGGTTGTCAACTGGTCATCGGTCGTTCCGGACGTAAACAGCAATGTAATAGTTTCTGCAAGCACCCAATATGACACAATTTTATTATCTCCCTCTATTGAGAAGCTTATTGTAGCAGGCAGCGGTGTGCAGATTTATGTGACAGGGGATATGAAGATATTTAATGGAAATTCGCTTGTGGTAACCGGCGGCAGTTCGCTGGAATTATCTATCGGCGGGCAATTTATCGCTGATTACGGGTCATTGATTACAAATCAGAATGTTATTAACAGCCCTCCCACTGATGCTGAAATTGAAGCTGCGGCTTTGTCACTGAAACTTTACGGTCTGCCAAGCTGCGACAGTATGGTGATAAAAAATTCAGGTGATTTTTACAGTGCCCTATATGCGCCGGATGCAGAGATTATCATGATGAACAGCGGTGATGTGTATGGAGCTATAGTTGGCAACAGCCTTGAGTTGAAAAACAGCGGTAAGTTTGGTTATGTTACATCAGTCCCCGAACCCGCTACGCTCTTACTTCTCGGCTTCGGTGCGGTGATGTTGAGAAGGAAATGCTGACAACCTATGATTAATTTTGGAATTACAGAACGAAAAAAAGAAGAGCTCGAACAACGTATGCAGAAATGCAATTTGTTCGAAAAAGATATAGCAGAAAAGTTCGTTAGAAGTAGTGGTTCAGGCGGCCAGAAGGTAAATAAAAGCTCTACCTGTGTTCATCTAAAACATATCACCAGCGG
>JBDRHL010000174.1:0-2280 GCA_043816955.1 Planctomycetota bacterium
CGCATAAGACGATCTGTAAAAAACGCCTCTAACATTGCAGGGAACTCTGGATTTGTCTTCATGAGTTAATCCTCATATAGTTAAGTTAATGATTTTAGCTACTGATCCACGTCGGATCAGTCTGCTTTTACTTAGCTCTGCAAGAGCTAAATCGTTGTATCTTGTTACACTTTTACTTCCGGCCGATAAGCCGGTCTGGATTTACTTTTTTGGAAGATTCTCAGAAATGAAAAAAGCCGCCCTTGAAAAATTTGTCCCAAAATGTGATATTTTATTTTTTTTCTTAAAGTTCATCGTGTGGGCGGGACGATGGGGGCGGCTATATGAAAATATCACGGAGATATACGCTATGAAAAAATATCATATACCGCAACCCAAAAATACAAGGAACATCAAAGGCTCTTTCGCATGGCTCGACCATCGTCTTATGCGAAACGGCTTTATGGAAACAATGACACACCTGGATATGGCGTTGTACCTTTTCCTTGTATTGGCTGCAGATAAGAACGGTGTAAGTTTCTATCGAAAAGAAAAGATATGTGAAGTTGTTTCACTGGACTATAACCAGTTTGAAATCGCAAAAGACCATCTTGTCGATATGAATCTAATCGCATTTGAGAGTCATTCTGTGCTTTCGCCAAATGGATACTATCAGATACTGCCCATCGAAACTAAAGCACCGGATTACCATAAACAGATAACTCAAAAATTAGCAGATAAATTGTTCAGGGAATAAGCGGCGATGTGTTCCTTGAGGTTTTAGCCTCGTACGAAAGACTGCCGTCCCCTGACCTGGCTGAATAGCCGCGTATGAGCTGGTTGGAGATCCCGATGTATCGGGATTGCTCCGTATCACGGATGAGGTTGCGGGTCAGTAAGGTGCAGGGATAGCTGAACGAAAAACGAAAGGAGCAGTAACAATGAAAGCATCGAAACAGTATTTACGATTTTGCGGTGTCGATATGGGCAAGCACAAACATGTAACCTGTATCATCGACAGAGATGGCCAATATCTATTGCGGCCAAGAACTATTCGCAATGATGCTGACGGTTTCCAGAATATCCTCAATTGCCTTAAACAAACAGGCAGGACAAAGTCCGTATTGACCGGAATGGAGGCTACAGGGCATTATTGGTACTCTCTGCACGATTGTCTAACACGACAGGGATACAGTGTAGCAGTCTTGAATCCCATCCAAACCGCCCAGAAAGCCAAGCAGGCTATTCGCAAATGTAAGACTGACAAATACGATGCTTTTCACATTGCCAACCTGATTCGGATGGGCCAACACAAAGCTGCGGTTGTACCTGATGAATTGGCAATGACCTGCAGACAGATTACCAGGTTAAGATACAGGATAGTCAAACAGGCTGCTATGATTAAACAGCTTGTTAATTCAAGGCTTCATCCTGCATGGCCGGAGTACGAAGGACTTTTCAGTAATACATTCGGCACAACATCAATGAAACTGCTGCAAACAGCCCCAACCCCAAAAGAACTTATGGAACTTGACCCGAATGATCTCAGCGAGCTGATTCGTAAAGCTTCAAAGGGACGATTCGGCCCGGCACAAACGCAAAAGGTAATGCAATCTGCAGAAAATTCTGTGGGTATGCAGCGAGGACATTACGGCCTCAGCACCGGCATAAAGTTCCTGCTCGAACAAATCGAAGCATTGCAACCTGTTCGCAAGAAGATGGATGCTGAAATTGTAAAACTAAGTGCAAAGTTGCCACAGTATCTGTTCACATTGCCTGGTGCTACCGAATTAACCATTGTAAGTCTTTATGGAGAAATCAGTCCAATCCAAGCCTTTGAAAAACCTTCACAACTTGTAGCTTTTGCAGGACTGGACCCCAAGGTGTTTCAATCTGGTCAATATGATGCGCCAAGAAGGTGCATCAGCAAGCGAGGCTCTCCATATCTTAGGCGGTCACTGTGGGCTATGGCGTATCGAGCATTGATTACCGAAGGCGATTTGCGTGATTTTTGGCGTAGAAAACATCGCCAAAATAAACACCATCTCGTTGCTACCACTGCTGTGGCCAACAAGTCGTGCCATGTCGTCTGGCGAATAATGACTGACCGCAGAGATTACATACGCAAAGGCTATAATCCAAAATCCTGAGGAATCTTCAATTGTCAAAGAGCTATACAAAAAATTGTTCTATTTTATTCTTGACTCTCTATAGCTGGTCTTTCAGTCTATTAGAATAATTTACTGGCCTCGGCCGCCACGCCATCGCCGGCCGCCTCGACGACCTCTTGGAATATTCTGT
>JBDRHL010000175.1:0-7676 GCA_043816955.1 Planctomycetota bacterium
CAGAGACCATATAAACCAGCGAATTGCGATCGACATGCTACGAGATGCACGTGCTCGTGGCCGCAACGAAACCGTGAACATACTCCATAATACCAGAAAGAGAGCACTGCTATGCCGGTAAATTTGCTACAGTCTCTAGAATACTTGGATTATCGGATTGCGAAACGAGTGGTTTTGTGGTCAAGGAAAAGCCGAACGTACTATTTATAACAACGGACCATCAGCGAGCCGACAGTCTGGGAATGGTTCAAGCAGGGATTGAGGTTACGCCTAATCTAAATCGTCTCGCTTTGGAAGGTGCGAATTTTTCCCGGGCATATAGCACTTGTCCACTGTGTATACCTGCCCGAACCGCTCTGGCCACAGGCAAGTATCCCACCCGTACCGGAATATACTACAACGACGGTAAGGGCATTCGAGCGCAGGACCACAAGCCCATTCACCAATTCCTTGCAGAAGCTGGATACGAGATTGGTCACTCAGGCATTCATCATATTCGGCTAAATCCGTCTCTCGAGGAGCGGGTCAATTTTAGTAAGTGGGTCGACAGGTCAAGCTTTGATTACAACTACAAAGGTCGCGGCTGCGCTACTAAGGAGATGGCAGCCTCAGCTTATCGAATGCCGTTTCGCAAAGAGGTTGAGGACCTTCAGAACGGTAAATATGTAAAGGTAAAATACTCGAATACAAAGATAGGCGTGTGGCCATTTCCGCAGGAATGGTTCATAGACAACTATTTCTGCCGGGAGAGCATTGAGTTTCTCAAGCGTCGTCGCAGTGATCCATTTGCATTGTTTGTTAATCTATGGGCACCTCACCCGCCCTTAATTGTTCCGGAGCCGTACGCCTCGCTGTTCGACCCTGACAAGATTGATTTACCTGCAAACGTTGGCATACCGGCCAAGGACGAACCCGCAGGTCGGCGAAGGTCGGTTGCAGCACAACTTGCTGAAGGGCTTACAATAGAACAATGGGGTAAAGTATGGGCCGCTCATTTAGGGTTAGTGAATCTGGCCGACACCATAATTGGACAGATAATCCAGGCCTTGAAGGATTCCGGCCAGTACGATAACACTATCATTCTATTTATGTCCGACCATGGTGACCATCTCGGGCAGCACTGCATGTATCAGAAAATGGAGATGTACGAACAGGCAATCAAGATTCCGATGGTCATCCGAATACCGGCAGCAGCGCCTCAAAGCGTAGATAGTTTGGTCTCACACATTGATGTGATGCCGACTTTGTTGGAGCTTTTAGGTATTGCCGGACCCGATGACTTAGATGGAATTTCGCTGGCCGAATCAATCCTCTCGGGCGCTGTTGTTACGGACAGGCCAGTATTTAGCCAGTATTCAGGGAATGCTAACTTGGGGAATATCCGCCGTGCGGTGATTACAAAACGGTATAAATACGTTTACGACCCGAGTGATACTGCCGAGTTATATGATTTGCAGGATGATCCGCTGGAGATGAAAAATCTGGCCGTTGACAATTCGCACAAGGATATCGTTCGAGAATTACACAAACAGTGTGAATCCTGGGCGAGCACACATGACGATTGGGTAAGTTTCTCCGCTTGCCGTGATTAGTTTGCGTACTGTCCTGTTTTTGTTCTAAAGATAAAGTCGAGGTTGCCAAATACTTATCTATTTAACTGCATAGACTTTGAAGTTTCGGTAGCTTGCCCTGGTCCATTTCATCTGCCGCAGTCCAATCTTGCCGGCGCCCCATACGGGTCCATTTCTTTCGCCGTCGTCTTCGAAGTCTATGATTTTTTTAGCATCGACCGCCATTTGGATATGCGGACCAACTTTCATTAAGGTTACTTTGTGGGCATCTTTGCAAGCAGGTCTGATACCTATCGGGCCGTTAGCTACTAGGTAAAAGCCCGGGTTTTTTCTTAGATTAGACATACTTCTTCCGGGGTCAAAAGGCGTACAGGCACAGTAAGATATGTGATAGCAGTTGATATCGCCGAATATGTAGTGCCCGAAATATCCGTTACGTTTTTCGAGATTAGGGTCAAAGATGCTCTCGCCGTTGATTCCATTGGCGGAGAAGAAAACGATACACAGCCCATAGTCGTCAACGAGTTGAAAGTCCCACTCGGCTATGAAGCTTTCCGGAAAATCCCGGTCACACCAGTGGACGATGTGTCCCGTAGCTGCCGGGCCTGCAGGTTCGAGGGATTCCATCACCATCCGCCCATCTTCAAAAGTAATTTTCCCCGGGCCTTCCAGAACCCAGTTGGCTATATCCTGCCGCGAGGAGAGCGAATTTTCGTAGATAAGGCCGCCCCGGCAGGACGCCGTGCAAAGCGTCCCCAAGTCCTTGAGGCCTAAGAAATCATCCAGTGTGCCCAGATGTTGTTTTTCTACAATTTGCGGCAAGGATTGCGGACCGAAGGCGTAATCTAAAAATGTAAGCTCGCCAATCGTGAATCGACCCACGTGAATAGTTAGCTCTGTGCCGCCTTGCGTTTGCCAGGCTGGAATACTCGTGCCCGGGATGCGCAATGGTGTTCCGTTAAAATATCCATTAAACAGACCCGCCTGGTTATCCCAGTGTACCGCCAGATGAATCCAGACAGAGCCGGGAATAGCAGGTATCGCTACGCGCATATCGTCAACATCCTGCATATCCTGGGCCCATTCCCAGACGAGATTGACAGAGTTACCCTTGTTAATAAGGGTAACTCTGAAAAGGTCTTTGACTTCGAGGATTTTCTCAACGGTCTTTCCTACACCTCTGCCACCGCAAAGCGTTTGATTTATCTTGAACCAAAGCATAACCGAGCCCTTCCCGGCCAAGGGACGGGTGAAGCTACCCTTAAAGGCAAGCTGTTGATTTTCGGCCTTTAGGGCCAAGGTGTCGCTCTTGGGGCCGTTAATTATCCTAAAGGAAGCTCTATCCGGCTGAGAGGTCCACTTGATACTCTTTGCAACGGGACCGTCTTCCGTAATCTTGATTTCCGCAAATGCAGGACAATCACACTTTAATTTTTTTTGTTCCATAATTACCCAAAAATATCTAATGTCGAAATTTTTCCAACAATTAATCGAGCAATTTCAGGCTAATATGGTATACTATTTTGCCTGACGGTGCAAATTATCGAAAGTTTTTTTGTCTATCCAAAGGACAACACTGATGAAAAGAATACCACTGTGGCTTTCAGGTGGCCCGAATATCGATTACTATTCCTGGCCGGTAACGCAGGGGGTGCCTTTTGCTGACGGTGAATTGGAAAATCCAGCAGCGGTTCGTGTGGTTGACGCGACCGACAGGGCATTTCCGACGCAGTCAAGATGTTTGACCACCTGGAACAAGAATCTCAAGTACGTTAAGTGGCTTCTGGTTGATTTCCATGCGGACCTGCAAGCGGGTCGGAAGCACGACTTGTTTCTCGAATACGGTCCGGATGTTCGAGTGCCGACGTGTGAACAGGCAATTCAGGTCACCGAGGGCCAAAACCGTCTGACTGTTGATACGGGTGCGCTGCGACTCGAATTGCGCAATACACCAATGGGACAGGGGGGGCTGCAGGCACCGGAGGATTGTGGCGTTTTCGCCCGATGTACGGTCAAGGGCAAGGACAGCTGGCACGACATTTTTGCAGGCAATCCGGGCCCGTTTCTATATATGCGCGACCAGCACGGCAATAGCTACAACTCCCACGCCGCTGCACCTCGGCCGCAGATAAGCGTCGAAGAGGCAGGACCGCTGAGGGCGTGCATCTGCATCAAAGGCCACCACGCTACCGTGCAGGGGGTGCGATTCTGCCCGTATATCCTGCGGATTCACCTCTTTGCCGGCAAGAGTGATATGCGGATTTATCATACCTTCATTTTCGACCAGGAGCCGCACTTTGTTGAGCTTTCCGCGGTCGGAATGAAGTTTCCCTTAAACCTCGGCAAATGTAAACATCTGGCTGTTGCTGGTGAAGGGCAGGCACACACGTCAAACGAGTGCCGTGAAATGCAATTCTTGCAGACAGATGACTTGACGTATACAACCAGCGCCGATGGCAGGACGGTTGATTCAGGTGAAAAAACGTCCGGCTGGGTAATGATTACCGGCAGCCTCGCAAGTGCCTTAGCAGTCGTAAAAGACCTCTGGCAGGAATACCCCAAAGCCTTTGCCGTTACCTCGGACGGCATCGACGTTCAAATCTGGCCTGAAGGTTGCGGAAGCACACTGAAGTTCACCACACCGTTCGAGGAGCCGGCTATCTATTTCAATGGCACACGGGACGAGCAGGAATTTAAGCGACTGCTCGAAGAAAGGCCTACAGCGCCGCTCAATTTGAAAAGCTGCTTCGTTAAGACGACAGAAGACCTGCTCTGGGTTGAAAAGATGCTGGAAAAGTATGCGCCGGACCGAACCGCTTCGCTTAACGATACCTGGACCGACAACGGCATCGGCGCTGCCAAGACAACCGAGATGTTCCTGCGGCTGGCTCCCACGTCTGTAGGCACTGACGAGGCAGAAACACTTGCCTTGGCTGTTCAGGAGCCGTTGATAGCGCCGGTCGAGCCGAAATATACCTGTGCAACAAAGGCGCTCGGTCACTTTTACCACGCTGGCGACCCGCGATTCATAAAAATCGACCGGGGACTGGATATGTTGCTCAGACAGGTTGCGATAGAGCCAACACAGACGTGCCGCTTGTATGGCATGATGCGATACGGCAACATGGTTTGTTCACACGCACCAGGTCCAACTGTTTCTTACGTTCGCTATAAAGATACCGAGCCGCAAAAGGCGCTGCGATATGCCGGCTCATACAACAACGAGGCCAACGACCAGATCATGGGTGTTTGGGGCAACTTCATTCGCACCGGCCGGCGGGAGCACTATTTTCTCGCCCAGGCCTACAGTCGCACCATCGCCGACGTTTGCATCGTTCACGCTCATCCGAGCAATCCTTCCGTGGTGGGTTTGATGCACTATCACAATGCCCATCAGTGGAGCGGCGAGCCAAGCCCATCGCATACGCTCATCAGCGGCATCATGGCCGACTATTATTTTACCGGCAACCGTCGATTGCTCGAGGTTGCCCGGGAAACTGCCGACTGGGCGGTTCGTACGCAGGAGCCTTGCGGAATTATCTCCGATCGGAATTGGCCTCTGCATCGTGAAGTTACAGGGCCGCTCTGGAGGCTGTTGGATGTTTATCAGGCCACCTGGGAGCAAAAATACGCCGACGTTGCTGAACGTTCACTCAACTGGTTCCTCAGGACACTGCCTCAGGCGGGCAAGTACCCCGTCAGCGTCTATACGAGAGGCGAAAGAGGCGACGAAGCGGTCGTTGAACCGACAAGCGGGTGCACCGGCCACTCGCGCGAAGTGTATTACCTGCTTGAAATCGCCCTGAGGCTTTTTGACAGCAAGACGCTGCGTGAACAGGTTCTGGCCGAAGCCGATTATTGCACATGGGATGCACTTACAGACAATTATGTTACTAAAGAACAGGCCAGAAACAAGCTCGACAGGCGCTCGCTTCTCTGGCCGGTGGATAACGATTTCTATTGGACGAACTGGGCACATGACATGCCAAGTTATCTGTCCTCGCTGGTGTGCCTGGCCTACGACCTTACCGGCGACGCAGTCTATGCCGCCTACGCGAAGGACCATCTTATGGGCACTTTCTTGCGCCAGGTTGAGCGGTGTAAGCATTTTGCCGACTGGCGCTTCACGTGGTTATTGTTCGGCTCCTATATCCCGCGGCTGATGCGGATTGTGGCCGATGCGATGGACAAAGACCCTGATGCACTGGCCAAAGCCGAACAGCAATGGCGGCAAAAGCGAGCTGAGATGGACAACCCCGTCTATACTGGCCTCGGCGTCGACCTGACGAAAGACACGATGGACACCAATGGCAATATCACCAGCCGTTCCCCTGTCGATTTACCTCGCGAAGCTCCGCCCAGGTCTCGCGAACCGGTGACCAATCTCGGCAAAATCAGCACCAAAAACCATCCAGAGTCCTAAAATCCTGCGGGAGCAGTGAATGAATTATCGCGAGCGAGTGATTCGTACAGTGCAGTTCCGGGAAGTGGATGAGCTTCCTTTCCGGCACGCCTACGGTTTGATGCCCGGCGTGGTGGAAGACTGGCACCAGCAGGGACTGCCTGCCTCCGTCAAGACAGAAAAAGATATATGTGGATACTTCAGTTTTCCGGCGCAGGCCAGGCCGTTACCGCTGAGAATAGATTTCGAACCGCCCTTTGACCAGAAGGTAATCGAAGATACACGCGAGTATCGAATTGCCACAGATTGGATGGGGCGGACAACCAAGGTGATATGGAGCTCGTCCACATTGCCTGTGGCGATCGACTATCCGGTGAAGGATATGGAAACATGGTATAACTACAAGCGCCGCTTGAAATTTGCCACCCAGAGAGTCGGTTCGGACCTTGAGCAAGCTGTAGCTGAGAACATTACCGCCGGCCATCTGAACACCGTTGGTACAATGGGGTTTTACTGGTTTCCACGTGACCTTATGGGTAATGAGCACCTTTGCATTTCTTATTATGAACAGCCGGAGCTTATCGAGGACGTCCTGGAAACCTGGTGCAGGCTGATAGAGCAGGTCCTTACGGCGACGCTTGAGCGAGTAAAAATCGATCAGATTCATTTCGGCGAAGACATGGCCTACAAGAATTCCAGCATGATAGGCAGGCCAATCTTCGAAAAGTTCATCAAGCCATACTACGAGCGTATCTACAATATCGTGCAAAAGCACAGCGTCCCAATCTTCTCAGTAGATTCCGACGGCTGCCTCAAAGAATTGGTTCACTGGTTCTCTGAATGCGGCGTTAATTTTATCGGTCCAAACGAAGTGCAGGCCGGCAACGATGTTATCGGCTATCGAAAGCAGCTCGGACGGAAGATGTCCTACGATGGCGGTCTGGATAAGCTTGTGCTCACGCGCGGCCGAAATGCAATCGACGAGATGTTAGATAGCACAATACCGTTTATGAAGGAAAACGGCGGCGGCTGGCATGTGTGTCTCGACCACCGTGTCGTCAAAGGCACGCCGCTGACTGATTTTCAGTATTACGTAAGTCGTATGCGAGAGATGGTCAGGTATTGATTGAACGAGTATTTTTCCAATTCGGTATTACTGTGGCTTTTCGAAGAGGTTTTGGTCGTCCACTACTCTTCCGTTACCCAGGTAGTCTCTTTTTGCCGTGCGCAAAGCCCTGAAAATAGCCCTTATATCACGCGTTCATCCCACTGCAAAATTGTCAGCTTCTTCTAAATCTTCTTGTAATGCTGCTTGCATATGTGTAAAATAAGATATGGTTACACTACCGTCCAACTGTTTGATTGGAAAAATATTATTAACTGATTGTTTAGCATTGGTTTGTAAGCAAAAATGACTGTAATCGATTTGAAATCACATTTAGACTCTGGCCATTTCACTTTGCATTCTGTGAAGGGAATGGCTGATGAACAACGGACGAACAGTCTTTGCTCAGATAATGGATTTTCTGCCGCTCAACGAATTCCGCAAATGTGTCACTCGATACAGCGGACATTACAAAGTCCAACAGTTCTCGTGCATGGATCAATTCTTTTGTATGGCATTTGCTCAGTTAAGCTACCGCGAAAGTCTGCGGGACATCGAGGTGTGTCTGCGTGCAGTGCCATCCAAACTGTATCACATG
>JBDRHL010000176.1:0-2746 GCA_043816955.1 Planctomycetota bacterium
TATGCAACTTGAACAATAGACTTAAACTTCATTTTTCTAAAGTAAAGAGAATTTCTTATGCTGTTAAAACGATACAGAAAGGAATTCTGTCGGCCTCCAAACCCAGAGGCTCAACATCTCAGATGTGTTGCTTATCTTGATAAGAATATTGGCGATGTACTTCCCTATCTAAATACTGTGCTTAAAGGCCACCAGTATATTAAGAATCCCCCTTCACTTACCTTAAAATTCAACGGTAAACTCATTACGTTATATTCTCAAAAGATTGGTATAAATATAGTAAAAGATGAGGACGAGGCAGACAAAATACTGGAATGGCTTAAGCAAAAAATCAATGATACATGGAAAAAGCGTAGAGAGATAAAACCGAGTTTTGAGGTGGCACAAAAACCTGGTATCCTCAATATTCTCAAACTATTACCCAAAACTAACTGTCAAGAATGCGGTCAGCCTACGTGTATGGTGTTTGCTGTATTGATAACTGAAGGGGAAAAAAGCCTTGAGAATTGCCCACAATTGGATATGCAAAACAAGATAACACTTCAGAACTATTTGAAACAATTTATAAACCGATAACTATAATACTCCCCAAAAACTGGACAGAGGTATAAGGTGCATGTTAGCCTGCCAACCGAAGAAGGAGGCAAGCTATGGTACGGAACATGCGAAAGGGCTACGAAGGAGCCTTCAAAGCCAAAGTGGCCTTGGAAGCTTTGAAAGGCGAAAAGACCCTGGCCCAGCTTTCCAGTGAATTTGGGGTTCATGCCAATCAGATACGGCAGTGGCGCAAACAGCTTCTCAAAGAACTGCCGAAACTTTTTTCCGATCGCCGTCAGAAAGGCGAGCAAGAAAAAGATGATTTGATTTCTGAGCTTTATCGGCAGATCGGTCAGCTCAAGGTGGAGGTCGATTGGCTTAAAAAAAAGTCTCAAGTGCTCCAGTAGAAGGAAAACGGAAATTGATCGATTCAGGCAACGTACAGATACCAATTTATCGGCAGTGTGAGCTGTTGGGGCTGTCCCGGTCTTCATTTTACTATGAATCCGAGCGGGATAACAGCTACAATCTGATGCTCATGAACCTGATTGACGAGCAATTTACCAAAACTCCTTTTTATGGAGTTCCACGGATGACCGCCTGGTTAAACGTACGGGGCCAGGCGGTAAATCACAAGCGGGTGCGGCGGCTGATGCGTCTGATGGGGCTGCAAGCCATTTATCCGAAGCCGCGACTGAGCAGCTCAAATCAAGCGCACAAGAAGTACCCGTATTTGCTGAATGGCCTGATAATTGATCATCCCGATCAGGTCTGGTGTTCCGACATTACCTATATCCGCATGCTTCACGGATTTGTTTATCTTGTAGCGATTATGGATTGGTATAGCCGGTTCGTCCTGGCCTGGGAGATCTCAACCACTTTGGATACGGTCTTTTGTTTGGCTGCTCTGGAGCAGGCATTTGAGCTCTCAAACCCGGGAATTTTCAATACCGATCAGGGCAGTCAGTTTACCAGCCTGGAGTTTGCCGGACGGCTGGAACAGGACGGTATCCAGATCAGCATGGACGGCCGAGGACGCGTATTCGATAATATTTTTATCGAGAGGCTCTGGCGGTCCGTTAAATACGAGGAGGTCTACCTTCACCAGTATCAAACGGTTTCCGAGGCGCGTACGCTTCTGACCAAGTACTTCCTCTTTTACAATATGGAGCGGCTTCATGAGTCCTTGGGGTATCGAACCCCTTATCAGGTCTATGTCAAAGAACGATTATCTTTTAACCCGGTGCAGGCTTCAACAATGCACCTTATACAACCCAATTTTTTGTCTTGACAATGGGGAGAGGCTCAAACTTATTATACTGCCATCCTAATTTTTTCCAACGGGATTGAGATAACTATTTCTCGGATATTAGGATATTAGGGACATCCTATATTCCTTTAATTATGGCAGGAATATTGAAACATAACGTTGAGGATATGCGGCAACCGGGTTTAAAAAAAGAGAATCGCATTATGACGATTCGTCTTATTGCAGCCATTACTTCAATTATTAATGAAGTCCAGGTTGTCCGTATCATCCTCCTGGTTGGACGATTGCCTCAAACCTATATGGACTTTTCTGAAAACAAATCTTGGGCGTCAAACCGGATATTTCGAGTGATTCATTCTGTCAGGCGAACGATAACAAGGATTATGTTTTCAAAAGGCATCGTCCAAACTGTTAAAAATGGTTACAAAATACAATAAAAATATGCCTCAGGGAACACTCCTGCCGAGGCCAACGTCTGAACCTGAAAAGGGTTTTCAAACGGCTCATGCCGCCATCCTCAGCGGAGGCGCTTGGCCGAGACGGTACACGACTACGGTTTTCAGGACTGCACCACACTGCGGGCAAAGGTTGCCTGCCCAGCCCGGAAGCATGCGCTGCAACAGTTCGTGTGCATGGGGCAGATCCGTTAACGGCTCATATTCGGGCTGACCCAATTGGGCTCGGGCTTCATCTAACTTACCGCGACAGTTGGGGTGAAACAGACCGTAGGTGCGTACAACATGCGTTCCTTTCTCAGGCACGTGGCTGAGCAGGCGCCGGATGAATGCCTCGGCCTTTAAACGGAATGTGCGCTGCCCGTGTTTCTCGGGATGGGCATAAGCTATGGTGACATTGTCTCCGTCGTAACCGACAACGCGCTTTTCTGAAATCGGCCCCCGGCGAAGGTACCGGCCCACGTATTTGTATACGCCGTCGGCA
>JBDRHL010000177.1:0-3461 GCA_043816955.1 Planctomycetota bacterium
CCTGGACAATTTGGGCGATTGCCGAGAGTGCACGTAAATGGAAGTTACGTTCATCCCTGGTTCCTGCAAGAACAAATACCGTGTGCACCGCAGGATATTCAACAGAGAACCTGATACCTTGTCGTGCCCGAACAAGGAGAATTTCAAAAGTCTTTTCTCTGTCGATAATAATATGGGGTATTGCCAGGTCAGGATTAAGGACCGTGCTCGTTTCCTTTTCTCTTTGGACAAGTAGGTTGACTAAGACCGAAGAGTTCAGTTTTGTTCCGTTCCAGCGTCAAGTGAGACAGTTAGTGGTGGTTAGGGGTTAACACTTCAAGGTATTTCCTGCATGCAGGAAATACCTTGAAATCGATGATTTTGACTCCATAATGGGGCCATGAAACCCCAGAAAGGAGTCATGAAAATGGCTGGAAAATCGAACCCTGTCAATGTGGTAAAACATATCCGGAAAGCAACCGCCAGGAAATTCTCTGCTGAAGAGAAGATTCGTGTTGTTCTGGAAGGGTTGCGTGGCGAAGTGCCCATTACCGAGCTATGCAGGAAAGAAGGGATTTCTGCAGCAACCTATTACAAATGGTCCAAAGACTTTCTGGATGCCGGCAAAAACGGTCTGACCCTTCAGACCAAACGCAATGCCACCAGTGAGGAGGTCCTGCGATTGAAATCCGAAAATGAAGACCTCAAAAAAGCTCTGGCCGAAGCCATGCTGGATCTGATGCGCTATAAAAAAAGCTTCGGGCTCTGAGCGGGGGAGGTATCAGCGTATGAGCAAATATGAAAAAATGGAGATGCTTCGAGTCACCATGAGTTCGGACGTGCCCGTGTGTAGAACATTGGATGCACTGGACCTTCCCAGAAGCACGTATTATCGCTGGCGGCAGAAGTGGCGTCAGATGGGCTTGCTGGGATTGCAGGATACCCATCCCAAACGGTGTGGTAGTTGGAACAAACTGCTCCCGGACCAACAGACTAAAATCATTGACACTGCCACTTGGAATCCGGATTGGCCCTGCCGCCAGGTCAGCTTCCATATTACCGATCATGAAGGATTTAGCGTGTCCAAGACAACGGTCTATCGCCTCCTGAAAGCCCAGGGGCTGATCGCCGAACGGCAACGCAAAACCTTCCCTGCCGGGGATGAATATTACGCCAAACCTCAGCGTGTCAACGAGCAGTGGCAGACCGATGCCACGCATCTGAGAGTGGATCTGTGGGGCTGGCGGTATTTGATCAGTGTTTTGGATGACTGCAGCCGCAGAATTCTGGCTTGGCAGTTGAAAGGATCGATGACGGCGGATGATTTTAGTGACGTTGTTGAACTGGCCTATGAAGCGACCGATATGAAGAAGGTACCGGAGGATCAGAAACCTCGGCTGTTAAGTGACCGTGGCCCAGCGTTGATCAGCGAGGTTTTTGGGACCTATTTGGAGCAAAAAGGCATCGGGCACATCCTGGCCTCCCCTTATCATCCCCAGACCAACGGTAAAATCGAACGTTATCACCGCTCCCTGAAAGAGCAGATTCGGTTGCAGGTGTGGGAACACCCGGAACAACTGGAAAAAGAAATTGCAAAATTTGTTGCCTGGTATAATGGTCAGCGGTATCATGAAGCTTTGGGGAATGTTACCCCGGATGATGTCTACTTCGGACGCAAAGAGACAGTTCTAAAACAGCGTCAGGAACTGAAGAAAAAAACGATTCAAAACAGAAGAAAATACAATCAAAAACAATATGATAACCGGAAGTCAAAATCGTCAAAAGTCTCTACTGACTAAGTGTCCCAATTTAGCTCTACAGCGCAAATTAAGCTCAAGAAAGTGAACTGTTAAAGTCGATAAATCCTTATGAACATAACGTTTATAAGGAGAATCGATATGGATATCAAACAAATTAAAAGTATGGGCAAAGAATTGAACAAGTTTCTCGCAAAATTTGATGACTGTTTCAGTAGAAGCGAATCGAGACAGAACCTGCGGACTTACATAAAAGGACAGCTTTCTGATCTGCCTCGAAAGAGCATTGAACCGATTGCACTGGCGGCCAATGTAAAGCCTCGAACTTTGCAAAATTTTCTTTCCGCAATTCCATGGGATCAGGATCGTATGCTTGAGAAGCTTCAATGGATGATAGCCAAAGACCATGCCCATCCTGATGCTATCGGCATTATCGATGAATCCGGTAACCCCAAGAAAGGGGCCCACACAGCATGTGTTAAACGACAATGGTGCGGCAACAGCGGCAAGATTGACAATTGTGTGGTTGGTGTTCACACCGCTTATGTGGCTGGTGATTTTCAATGCATTCTCGATGGCGACCTGTTTCTTCCTGAAGATTGGGCCAATGATCCTGTTCGTCGTGAAGAAGCCGGTATTCCCGAAGATGTTGTTTATCGTAAAAAAGCCAAAATAGCCCTCGACCAGGTTGCTCGTGCTATCAGCAATGGCATTCGTGTATCGGCATGGACATGCGATGAGTTTTACGGCAGAGATGGTGAGTTTCTTGACGGTCTTGACAAGTTGGGGCAAAACTATGTTGCGCAGGTACCCGCAAACTTTACCGGCTGGCTGTATGAGCCGGAGATATTGCATCGTCCAACACCGCAACAGATGCGTAAAAGAGGCCGTAAAAGACGTTTCCCACGGCTTTCGGCCAAAGCATTGCCTGCCAGCGAGGTGCAGAATCTTCTTACATATTCGCGCACTTTTCAAAAGCAGAAATGGCAGAAGTTCCATATTAAAGATGGCGAAAAAGGCCCTTATGTATGGGAAGTTAAGCACTCGATATTTTATCGTAAACATCCTGATGACGGCCTGCCTGGAAAAGCTCATTATCTTATCATCGCAAGAAATGTATTGAACCGGCAAGAGATTAAATATTTTGTCTCTAACATGGTACCTGCTGCAGATGGTATCAGTCTGGAAAAACTTCTGTGGATAGCGTTTTGCCGTGCTCCCATTGAGCAGTGTTTTGAAAGATGCAAACAACAATTTGGTATGGACCATTTTGAGGTTCGAGGATGGATGGGAATCCATCGCCACTTTTATATTACTCAACTGAGTTTTCTGTTTTGTTCGGTGATTCATCATAATCTCAGAGAAAAAAAAGACAGACAGTTTTTATCTGACAGTCGAACAGGTTCACCTGGCCACCTGTGCATGTTTGGAGGCTCAGCGATTTCCAACTTCGGCCAGAAAGATATTTTATCAGGAGGTTTCTGCTTTGATTTTGTATTACCAAAAACGCAATCAGCAGGCTCGAAAGTCTCATCGAAAGAAGATGCTCTGCAAGCTTCGAAAGCTTGGCATAAAAATAAGTCAGTTGAAATCTTGTGTACCGCATAACTATTAAATATGTTGCGCTGTAGAGTTAGGTAATAATCTGAAAGAGTTACAACTGTTCTTGATGCAAACAATTGCACTTTGATATGAGATAAGCTGTGCAGAAATGTTTACCCCGAT
>JBDRHL010000178.1:0-27261 GCA_043816955.1 Planctomycetota bacterium
AAACAGTGACAGACACAAATCTATGGTTGTTGAATCCAGAGCATAGACTTCTCGGTTCAGTTGAAGGCCAAAGTCTTCGTTTGCGTAGAGTGTTCGCGCTTTGCGTATCAAAACTTGAGCGATGTCGGCATAGATTCTCCAATCCCGATATTCGTTCGCATTTGCCAACGTATTGCGTGACACGTTTCCGCGAATGCCGCAGTGATAAAGCTTTGTCTGCATGGCACGCAGACAGGCCTCTATGTCGCGAAGAGACTGGCGATATGTTATCTGGGCAAAAGCCATACACAGGTATTGATCGAAACAGGAAAAAGTTTTTGTTCGATGATTGCCTTCGTATCTGCGAACACATTTGTCGAATTGTTTCTTGGGAAGAAAGTCTATCAGTTGTGAGAAAACAGTCTGTCCGGTATGCATTGGCCAATCCTTTCGGTAAATCCATGAAAATATATTGGCCAAAATTTAAGAGCAAGTTGAAATCGATCCCAACCATTTTTTCTCACAACCTATTATATTTATTTGTCTTACAACAATTTCCTAAAACCTTAACGGGACAGTAGTGTGTTGATATAATTGTTAAAGAGTTCTTCGCGACTGTGGATAGGCAGGGTAAAAGTAAACTTTGAGCCTTTTCCATATGTTGATTCAACACAAATTGTTCCATTATGCTTTTCAATGATTTCTTTTGAGATAGCCAGACCAAGACCTGTTCCGCCCGTTTTTCTTTCTCCGCTGTGGCCTAATTGTTCGAACCTGCCAAATAATTTCGATATGTCCTCTTTTCTAATGCCGTAACCGGTATCAGAGACCGAAGCTTCAATATTATTGTCCCTCTGAGCGGTTTTTATTGTAATCTTGCCTTTTTCAGTAAACTTCATGGCATTAGTAACCAGGTTTGTGAGTACCTGGGTGATTTTGTCATTATCAAATCCAACTTTGGGCAGGCCGCTGTCAAGTTCAAGCAAAAGATCCAGCCCCACCTTCTTTGCTGGAGAGACCATCATTTCATAAACGTCATTGGCAATCTGATTTATATCATTGGGCTTCAGATTGAAATTCATTTTCCCGGAATCAAGCTTCTGGAAATCAAGAACGTCATTGATGAGCCTGGCGAGTCTATCGACATTCCTTTTTGCGATACCCAGCAACTCATTCTGTTCTTCGTTAATATCTCCTGCCAGGCCATCTGCAACAAGGGCAATCCCTTCTTTTATGGCAGTTAAGGGTGTCCTCAGTTCATGTGAAACCATCGAGGTGAAATCTGACTTCATTTTCATCGTTTCTTTCAGTTTCTCTTCTGCTATCTTTCGTTCGGTAATATCTCGAAGCAGAGCCAGGTAAGCCTTCTGGTCATTCCACTCTGTTTGGCCTACACGCATTTCAGCAATTCCAGGCTCTTTACCCTGACGAATAATATCAAGCTCCATTACTTCGCCTCCCATAACAGGTAAGCCAAATTGCTCTCCGACAAATTCTTCGGCCTTGCGACCGAAAAGCGCTTCTGCGGCGTGGTTGATAAACTGCACAATTCCTTCTTCATCGACGATTACAATACCGTCGGCGCTTTTCTCTACTATATTATGAAAGCTTGCTTTGCTGGCCTTTAATTCGTTTTCGATTTTGGCTTTGTACAGAGCCATCTCGATGACGCTTTTGAGTTGGCTGTCTTCAAACGGTTTGACAATATATCCGAACGGCTCGGTTACTTTGGCCCGCTTAAGAATCTCGTCGTCAGCATAAGCAGTCAGGTACACAATGGGGATGTTTAATTCGCTGTGTATCTGTTCGGCAGCTTCAATGCCGTCCATTTCGCCCTTGAGTACGATGTCCATCAGCACTAAATCGGGCTTGTTTTTTTGAGCGGCTTCAATAGCAGCCTTGCCTGAAGATGCGGTGCCGACAACATTATAGCCGAGACCATCCAGAATCCTGCGGATATCAGTTGCGACAATAGCTTCATCCTCAACAATCAAAATGCGTTTATTTTCCCCCACCAATCGTCTCCTTGAATGTAATCTTGAATTTTGTTCCCGCACTTTTATCCAGTTCAATGGCACCGTCTAACTGATCTTTAACCAGGGTATTGATAAGTTGAAGGCCTAATGATTCGGTTTTTCTAAAATCCAGCTTATCGGGGATGCCGACGCCATTATCACTGATTACCAACTCAATTTGATTTTTCTCCACTGGCTGTAAAGAGACTTTGATTTGGCCCTTAGTTTTTTTCGGGAAGGCATGTTTTAAGGAATTGGAAATCAGTTCGTTGATAAGCAGGCCGCAGGGAACGGCGGTATTAATTCCCAGCGAAACATCTTTTACGTTTATATCCACTGTTATTTTGCCCGGAGAGATGCCATAGGATTGGATTAGATTCTGTGTCAATTCCTTAACATATACGTTGAAATCGATGTTCGTTAAGTCTTTAGAACGGTAGAATTTTTCATGGATAAGGGCCATTGACCTGACCCTGTTCTGGCATTCTTTGAAAATTGCAATGGCTTTGTCATTATCAAGTGTTCCCGATTGCAGCCGCAGCAGACTTGAAATTACCTGCATGTTGTTCTTGACCCTGTGATGAAGTTCTCTTAGAAGTATTTCCTTTTCTTTGAGAGAGGCCTTGAGCTTTTCTTCCGCTTTCTTTCTATCAGATACATCACGCAGAATCAAAACCACTCCAATTATATTATTGCTGTTATCTCGTATAGGTGCAGCACTATAATTTATGGTTATTTCTCTTTGGTCTTTACTTAGCAGTATTGTGTGATTTGAAAGTTCGACAACAACATCGCCTTTTATTACTTTTTCAGCCGGATTTTCTATTCTCTTTTTTGTTTTTTCATTTATTGCGTTGAAAATATCATTCAGTGGTTTACCGGCTACATCTGCTTCATTGCAGCCGGTAAGTGACTGGGCAACAGAATTCATAAACTTGATACAACCTTTCTCGTCGGTGGCTATTACGCCGTCACCTATGCTTTTGAGGGTGGTGGAAAGCCATTCCTCGCTTTCCTTTAACTTGTTGTCCAATTCGGCCTTATAGACAGCCATTTCTATGACAGTTTTTAGCTGTCTATCATCAAATGGTTTGACTATATAACCGAATGGATCTGTAATCTTTGCACGTTCCAAGGTTTTGTCGTCTGTATAGGCTGTAAGGTAAACAACCGGGATATTGAAGCGGGAACGAATTTGTTCGGCAGCTTCGATTCCGTCCATTTTGCCTTTTAGCACAATATCCATAAGTACTAAATCCGGCTTGTGTTTCTCTGCGGCTTCAATAGCCGCTTGGCCGGAAGAAACAACGGCAGGTACTTTATACCCAAGATTTTGAAGCGTATTTTGCAGATCCTTTGCGACAATACTTTCATCTTCAACCACTAATATTTTTATCTTAGCCATTTGCTTATCCCTTTTTATATCCATTGCTATTCTTATAATTTCAACACATAATCTTTTATCCCGTCGGTAAGAATTACTCTATCCCGCTCAATCTTTTTAACTGTCTTGTCATCAATTTTGTCACCTACGCCTACGATTTTTCCGTTTATGAATACTGAGGGATTTTTATCATCCCACATAATGGCACCGAGTTCCAATTTAGAAACACCGCCAACCTTCTTTTCTTCTTTTTCTGTTTGAAGTTTTGCAAATGGGTCTCTTGGCCAAGCAACAAACTCGGTTCTCTTTTTCGGTGATACCCTTATCGTTGGGATGGCTTGATTAAAGGAGGCCGATAAAGCAGGTGACGAAACATCTTTGGCCTTTTTGCCCTTTGGCATCCAGACAAAGACGGCTCCGACTATAAGAACTATCATGATGGCTATTTTTCTGTTACGTTGCATTTTATATTTCCACATACAGATTGAGTACGAGTTTGACGCTCAATTTAGTCGAATCATTTTCACTTGGGCAGATGGATAAGCTTTCTATTTCCGTAATACCGCCGGAAGGATCTTCAATATAGGCCAGGAATAGGCCTATATTCTTGTATTCCGAATCTATCATAAAGCTGATAGGCAGCTTCTGGATGCCTGCCTGCGTTGTCTCCTGCAACGGCTGCTGAGCAATTGAACTAAACTGGAGTCCGAGAGATCGTCCCTTTTCAGTTAATTCCGCGATTGCCAGAGAAAGGTCATCTTGCCGAATCAGCTCACTTTTTACATTTGAATTATCCGATGCAGCAATGGCACTTTGCTGACTTAGCAGTTCGGCCTGCACCTCGCCCAGCCTGTTTGCCGCAGTGCTTAGTTTACTCATCAGTGGGCAGTATGCAAAAAGCAGAACGACCAGGCCGAACAACGCACAGCAGACGTACAGCATACGCAGCTTTTTCGGCCCTAAGCTTTCTTTTAATTTAATCGCTTTATTTGTAATTTTTTCTTCAGTTTTCATTCAATTCCTAATCTCAACTCAAAGGTATTGAGATTCTCTTCGGATGAGTCTTTTGTAGATACCAATTTCACATCCTTAAATATCCCTTTTTCCAACGAACGCATAAATCCGGTAAGAACCTGCTCCCTGATCATACCATCCGATTTGATTTCGCCTTTTAAGCTAAGTGTATTTTCTTTGGCGTTTATTTCAGTCAGGCAAACCTGTTCAGGAATCAGATTGGATATTTCCTTTAATGCGTCGCTCCAATAAAGGCGTTGGTTTATAATGCTGCCTACGAAGGCCTGCCTTGGTAGTTTTTCTATCTGGGGCGATAAAGTTGTTAGCTCCAACTCTGTTGCGGCGATACGTTTATCATAATTTCCCAGCCTTATCGTCATTGCCATGTACACTAAAACCAGAATTACGATAACCGCTGTAACAAGTGCCTTAATTGAGGATCTTTTAATCAGCAGCCTGGTTTGCTGTTTTATCTCTATAGGCAGAAGGTTGACATCACCCGGCGAAGCCAAAGCCACGCCTAAAGCCGAAGCAAACCTGTTCGCTGTTTCCAGTTCGTCATCGCGTAAGGAAGGCTCACCTAATGCAAACGCCGCAACCGGATTACCCGGCTGGACAGGAATACCGAGGCTTTCGTTTAAGTTATCAGTCAGATTCTTCAGGTTGCTGCCGCCTCCCAGTAAAACTAACGATTCAACTGCCGAGCCCTGTTCTTTTTCGCGATAAAAACTAAAGGAACGTTCAATTTCTGTTACAAGTTTTTCCAGATTGGGGCGCAGAAGTGAGATAACCTGTGTGCTGGAAATTTTGTCATCTAATACCTCGGAGTTGCCGGAACCAATAAGACCGTACTTTTTCTTGATGCTTTCAGCCTCTTCCAGCGTCAGTTCCGTCTTTCCAAGATCAGATGTGAGCGACTGTGTCATCTCGCGGGTAAAATCCTGGCCGGCCACGGGCAACTTTCGGCTAAATACAAATTCTCCGTCCTGAAAAATCAAAAGCTCGCTAAAATTATATCCAACATCCAAAACCGCAACTGTTTTATTATCTTTTGAACAAAGATTATTGATGACATTTTTTAAGGCAAAGCTGTGTTGGGTAAATAAAGAAGGCCCGAGGTTTGCTTGGCTTAGCAAACCAAGGTATTTATTAACTGTTTCCTGAGGGCAGCAGGCTACGGCGACTTTAAGTTTTTTAACGCCGCCTTCGCTAATTTCCTGAAGGATTTGATAGTCCATAACCGCTGTCTCTATCGGAAAAGATATAGAGTTCCTCATTTCCCATTTAAGGGCTTGCAAGATTTCAGATTTGGGCATGAAAGGGATAACAGATATTTTTGTGCAACTCTGAGAGCAGTTTATAACTACATTTATTATTGCATCTTTTGTATTTATGTTTCGGGATAAGTTCTTTAGTGCATTTAATTGGGCTTCTTGGTTGTCTATCGAAGAGTCTATTTCCTCTAACTTAAGATTCGAAAGAACTATCTTGCCTTGCCGGCGGGTGAGTTCTGCTAACTTTACCGAATGTGTTCCTATGTCCAGACCAATAAGCCTGTCTTTGGCGGGTAGAAACTTCAGTTTTTCAAAAGACATCTTAGTCATTTTCTTTCCAATCAATCTGGTCGTAGGCTTCCTCGGATGCGTCGTCAACAGCTACAGTTTCCTCTATCACCCTGCTGTTACCGCCAACTGTGCCGGTAACAGTAATTTTACTGCCAATGGCTTCCACCGTTGAAACCATTACTGTTGAAGATGGCTGGCCTGCCTTCGTTACTATGAGCCGCATATGAGTCACGTTGGATTGTTCAGGGAAGGTATCGGTCACATCGGCGCTGCCATTCCCGCTGACCTCATCAAACGCATCTGCATAAATCGACCCATCAGTGGAAACCTGCCATTTGTAATCTCGAGGTCTATTATCAGAGGTTGGCGCTAGGAACCGGACCTTATTGATTGTCAACGCATAAGGAAAGGCGATAGTAAGAGACTTGGGTCGAGGTCCTTGGGGTTTGGCATCCGATTCCCAATAGGTCACATCATCACCATCATTAGCATTGGTGGCTGGTTGGCCAACCGCACTATCATCCGAAGAAACTGTCGCATCATTGGCAGCAAGCGCCCAATCCCATCTTTCAACCACCATCGTGTAACCGCCCTCGCCGAGATTTTCCGTTGTGCCCGCAGTTGTCCAGTTTTCCCCCTGGCCACCATTAGCCGCTGTTCTCATAAGATTCCAAATGGCCTTCTGTAAACCCGCCTCGGCCAGGTAAACAGCTTGACTATCTGTGATTTGTGCACCTGTACTTTTTGTGCTGTATCGAACAAAACCAAGATATGCCCCAACCACCGAGGTCAAGCCAATCATCACCATTAAAGTAAATAGCAAGACCGAACCTTTATTACAATAAGACGCGTTTGATTTATGTTTTGTTCGAAAAATTCTCATAAGTTCCTTGGCCTAATCTTTGTTTTAAGTCTCACTATTTCTTCACCTCTTTGCATTACAAAATCGACAGTGACCTGATCACCGCTTATAGTCAAAGCTGTCGCTGGTGCTGCAGCATCAGGGGAAACAAGGTCCCTTAGAATCAGCACACCTTCTCCCGAAGCAGGATTATCCCCTTGGGTGATATTGGCTTTGTGTAGATTGTAAAGGTTTTCAGTATAGCTGGAATCAAAAGAGGCATCGGCTGAGTTATATAGGTAAAATAGATAGGTATCTCCTCCTCCAGCGGGCAGGAATTCTCTGTACTCAATAGTATTTGCAATGGAACTATATTGACTCAGACTGCCATTGGCCATTTCCTTCAAGTCCCTGACAGTTTTCTCAATCGCATAGCTTGCATCTGCTCTGATACCGCCGCGGATGCAGCCCGAATCCCATGCACGCAGACTCACCAGGAACACAAATCCTGTTGCTCCTAACAATATCGCCATAAGCACAAGCACTATAATCGTCTCTATGAGAGTAAAGCCTCGCTTTGCCAATCTTGTTTTTTCCAAGGCCTGCATAGGCGCCACCAATTTGTAATTCAATAGTTAGCAATATATGTACGCAGATTGACGGACTGCTGACCGCCTTTTTGCGTCCATCGTACATCTACCTGCACATCTTTTAAGTCAGTGCTAATTTCACTTACAGTTACTACGCGATCATCTACCCAGGAAAAGCCGGGTATCGAACTTTCTGTCGCAGAAGTAACTAAGCTATAGTCGCTGTCCTTTAGCTCCTCGAGTTTTTCATTAGCCAGATTGAGCGATGTCAGGCTGTATTCGAGATCAGAATCAGCGAATATCGCAATACCCAACATATGCATCAACGCCATCAACCCGCTGACAGTAAGGATGATGGTAATGAGCAGCTCAATCAAAGTAAAACCTCGTTTCATATTTCTCATACCTTAACCATACTCCTGCTTTGTGACCGCCCAGTATAAAGCCCAATTCCAGACTTATAGAATAAGCCTGGATTCTGCATCAAAGCCGTTCTAATCGCAACCTGACCACCGCGGACTGACAGTTCGTCAAATCACAAGGCACAAAGTACTAATCAACAAATTAAAAACCGCCAGTGCCGCTTGTCCCATTAGAGATATAGATATCGTCGCCGGCACTGCCCTTAAGTTCCCCATCTGTGTCAATCCCCGTGATGGTTGCTGTATTATCAGGCCCTACAGAGAATATAATATAATACTGTGAGCCGTTGGCAGCAGTATCACTTGTAGCATAGCTATATTCGGTAGCTCCGCCGGGCACAAAGGGGTCATAAAGCGCTGACTTGATTATTGTCGGGCTGGCAGTAGTAAGTGAATTCGCGAGCTCTTGCCAGACAGACTTGACAGCGACTGCTTGTACGGGATACGACCGGCTATTGTGAATATAAAACGATTCAACCGCAGTAGCCAGGCTACGCAGTTCTCCTGCAGCTTTGGCAGTGTTTCCTTCATCCTGCATACCCTTCATGTAAGGCAGCGAGATGCCGGCCAAGATAGCGATCACCGCGATCACTATCAGTATCTCAATTAAAGTAAATCCCCTTTTCATTTCATTTGCTCCTTTCTGTTTCTTTATCAAACAACAATTTTTTGTTTTCAAAATCTACTTTGTTTTATCTTTTTAATAGTTTGACCATGTTAAACATTGGCAAAAGCATGGAGGCCATTGTGAAAGCCACAATTACTCCCATAGCGACTAAGAGTATTGGTTCCAGGCTTGTAACCAGTTTTTTAATACTGTAGCCGGTGGCACGATCATAAAAGTCGCTAATCTTATGTAGCATTTTTTCGAGATTTCCGGTCTCTTCACCTACGGCGATCATCTGAACGGTATCCGGTGGAAACTCCTGACTGACCTTAAGGCTTTCTGCAAGCCTTTCACCTTTTTCTACAGACTGGCGCATCTGCTTGATAACCCGGCTCAATACCTGGTTATTCACCACTTCGGCAACAATATCCAGGGATTCTAAAATAGGTACACCGCTGCCAACCAGGGTTCCAAGTGTGCGAGCAAAACGGGAGATACAACTCTTGCGAACTATCGGCCCTATGATAGGCAATTTCAAACGGAATCTGTCAAATCTTAACCTGCCTGCCTTGGTTCTGATATATTTTCTGGTACCTAAGACGATTAGTACACCTGCCAGAATAATCAAATACCAGAATTGCCGAATAGCTGTGCCCATACCAAAAAGGATGACCGTGGGCACCGGTAAGCTGATTTCCGCACGATTGAATATTTCTACGAATTTTGGAATAAGAACAGTAGCTATAAAAACAATTACCCCGGTAGCGGCCACGATTAAGATTACCGGATAATACAGGGCTTCTTTTATCTTTCGCTGTAAATCCGCCTGGGTCTCGGCAAATTCGGCGTATCTATCCAGTACCGCACCTAAATTTCCCCCGGCCTCAGCGGCCTTTACCATACTTACAAGAAGATCCGAAAAGACCCGCGGGTGTTTTGCAAGCGCCTGCGAGAAACTCTCTCCCGATTCTACGCTTCGGGATACGCGGCCTATTATGTCATTAAGCTTCTTGTTTTCACATTGCTTTTGCAAAGTGTCAAGACTGCTTATTATACTTAAGCCTGAATTTAACATATTGGCTAACTGAACGTTGAACATGACAATATCTTCAGTTTTTATTCGCTTAAAACTCCATTCCAATTGTGTCAACTTCAAGCAGGCAAATGCCTCGGTAATTATTACAGGGACATACCCCATCCGCTGTAATTTATCCGCCACTTCTTCTTGCGAGAGGGCGTCTATTACGCCTCTTACCAATTTACCTGTGTTATCCCTGGCTCTATAGTTGTAAGCAAACAACGTTTATATCTCCTCTGTAACACGCATAACTTCCTCTTTAGTAGTTATGCCTTCATTTATTTTCTTTTGGCCATCTTCACGAAGTAATTGCATACCCTCTTCAATTGCGACCTTGCGGATTTGGTCTGCGGAAGCCTTTGCGGAAATTAATTCTCTGATTTTTTCACTTGGTCTCATTAACTCAAAGATTCCTATTCGGCCTTTAAGGCCGGTTTGCAGGCACCCTTTGCAGCCTTTACCTTTGCACTCGGTGCAGATTGTGCGTACCAGCCGCTGCGAGAGCACCCCGATAACCGACGACGAAATCAGAAACGGCTCGACTCCCATATCAACAAGCCTGGTGACTGCGCTTGGAGCATCGTTGGTATGAAGAGTAGAAAAGACAAGATGGCCGGTTAATGCCGCCTGAACAGCCGCCTTGGCTGTCTCGGCGTTACGAATTTCCCCAACCATTATGACATCGGGATCCTGTCTTAAGACAGCGGACAAACCCTCGGCGAAGCCAAGATCGATTTTATGATTGACCTGCATCTGGCGAATGCCCGCCAGGTGATATTCGATTGGGTCCTCAATTGTAATAATGTTTTTGTCTTCAGAATTTATAGCGTTCAGGGAGGTATACAGTGTAGTAGTTTTGCCCGAACCTGTAGGACCGCAAACTAAAATTATTCCGTGGGGCAAAGATATCAATTTCTTATATTGGGTCAGAATAGACGAAAAGCCTAATTGCTTTAGTTCCAGGATTATCTGGCTTCTATCCAGAATACGCAGTACCACGTTTTCACCATAGATAGTAGGAATGCAGGAGACACGGATATCGATGTCACGGCCTTCCATCTTCATCTGAATACGGCCGTCCTGGGGAATACGTCTTTCGGAAATGTCCAGCTCAGCCATTACTTTAATGCGGGAGATAACCGCAGACTGTAAATACTTAGGCGGTCCGGTACGCTCATGGAGCATACCATCAATCCTGAACCTGATTTTAAGCGTGTCTTCCTCCGGCTCGATATGAATGTCACTGGCCCCCTGATGCACCGCCTCGATAATCATTATATTAACCAGTTTTATTACCGGCGGCTCTTCGGCAATCCCCCGAAGCTTCTTCAACTCCGTCTCCTGGCCGGGTCTAATTTCCAACTTACTGCGGTCCAGAGACCCGATTACTTCTTCCAGTGTACCTTTAGCCCCGTAATGCTGATCCAGTGCCTTTTTAAGCCCTGTCTCTGTAGCGACAGCCGGCTCAATATTAAGACCTGTCTTCATACGCAGCTCATCTACCGCGAAAACATCCGAAGGCTCAACCATAGCTACAGTTAAATCGTTACCAATTTTTAAGATTGGAATAAGCAGGTGTTTTCTGGCAAGGGCCTCCGGCACCAAATCAATGATCTCCGACTCAATAAGATAATTTGTCAAATCGATAAACGGCAGATCGAACTCCTGGCTCAGGAACACAGTCAAGTCCTCGTCGCTGATTAGCCCTTTTTTCGTAAGAATTTCTCGTAAGGGCTTTGCATTTGCTTTGGCCTTGCTTTCAGCTTCTATGAGTTGCTCGGCGGTAATAAGGCCTTTTTCCACCAGGCGTTCACCAAGCGATTTTTTCTGAGCTATTGCCATCGCGTTCAATTATTCCTTTATAAGTTCTTCAATTTTGGAAAGCAGTGCATCTCGTTCATATGGTTTGGTTATGTAGGCGTCAGCACCGACTTGTTTGCCAAGCTCAATATCTTCGGCGTTAGCTTTTGCTGTAAACAGGATGATAGGAACTTTCGCATATCTCGTATCCTTCTTAAGCAACCCGCAAACCTTGTAGCCGTTTATCTTAGGCAGCATCAAATCGAGTACGATTAAATCAGGCTTTTCGGTTTTTGCTTTCTCGAGTCCTTCCTGGCCGTCATTGGCGGTTATAACTTCATAGCCTTGATACTTAAGTGCCTTGCTTATCATTACCACTAAGTCCTTTTCATCATCAACGACAAGTATTCTTTTGGCACATATACTGACGTCAGCCTCAGCTACAGCAGAGGTGTTTTCATTCAAATTGTCTTTTTGTTCCAAACTCACAAGGGGCTCCATTTTTTTAATGCTTCGCCTTTAACCCTTTTATGCTCAATTCTCTCTCAATCTTTTCTTTTAGCCTTATCGCCTCAAGGTATGCCGGATAAAGCTCAATTGCTGATTCCAATTCTTTTATCGCGGCCCTGTCATCACCATTAACGTAGTATTCCACCGCCTTTTCATAATAATCTTTGATTCGACGTACTTTGTTCATCCACTGCAATTCCTCCTTCGCCCCGAACATTTTATGCTGAATATCCTGCGCTCGTGCCAATCCTTCAGTCTGGTTCGCATCAGTTATAATATGAGGGGTAAGCAGCACCATAACCTCTTCGCGTTTAACTTCGTCAGCATTGCCTTGAAAAAGTGCTCCAATAACGGGCAAATCACCTAAGATCGGAACCTGTGTCTTGGCTGTTGTAATTTTATCTCTGAACAATCCCCCAATAACGATTGTCTGTCCGTCTTTGACAATTATGTTAGTTACTAATTCCGCTGATGTTTCATCGGGCAGCGTAGCAGTGCCCGCAGTTCTAAGCGTAGCTGAACTATCCTTTGGGTGAATATCCATGCGGATATAACCATCATCGCAAATATAAGGCCTGAAAGATAATTTCGTACCTGTATCGATAAATTGAACCTGTTCTGTTGTTGAAACTTCTGTTTGAGTAGTCTGGGATTGATATGCGACCTTTTTGCCTATATAAACCTGGCCAAGCTGTTTATTAAGCGCAAGTATCTTGGGATTAGCCAATATGGTTACATCAGTAACCTCTTCCACCGCTCTGATAAATCCCGCCACATCATCATGCACAAAACCAATCGTCATGCCCCCGGTCAAACTGGAACTACCCACCTTAGCTGAAGTACCTGCAGCTTTGAAATAATCCGGCATACCTCGTGTTATATCTGTCAACTCATCTATGACAGTGGTCTTGAGCGTCTGCCAGTCGATACCGAACTGCATACCTTCTGTTAGGGTGGCACTCAAAATGGTAGCTTCAATCAGAACTTGTTTAGGCCTGACATCAATTGAAGCTAATACCTGCTCAGCTTCTTCGATATTTTCAGGATAGTCGTGGATGACCAAGGTATCACTCATTGCTGTCGTATTGCCGCCGCCTTGCGAACTGATAGTTTTACCGGTAGGCACGCCGATTTCTGCCTTGGTGGTGATTTTGATACTGCCGTCTTCACTTAGGCTTGATGAAACCAATTCCTGTGCCTCGGCAGCAGTAATATAGTAGAGCGTGAAAACCTTATTAATCATCAGGTTTTTATCTTTCCTGATATTACTGTATTCCTGGGCGGTATATACCTTGGCTAGATTCCCCGTTTGCCTATAGTTGAAATCCGGACCTAAAATTGCTTCCAGAGCTTCTTCGAAGGTTACATCGAAAAGTCTTTTACATGCCACCTGCCCCTCAATTTTCGGTGAAGACACAATATTTTTTTCGTATTTGGCTGCCAGAATATCAAGTGCGTCCCGAATTTGCATATCCGCCCCAAAAGCAAATGATTGGGTTTCTTTAACGGCGGTAACATCTTCTGCCGTATCCTGATCGCTGTTGTTAGTATCAATTATAACTGCCCCGGATTCTTTGCTTTCAATATCGGAAAGCTCCTGGCTTGTATTAGCGGTCACAGTTGCTGCTGACACAGCTAATATGAGCCACAATACAAACAAGCATTTTTTCAAATTGTGTTTTTCTTCTAAACTCACAAATACCTCTAAATCTCTAATAAAAAAGGAGCATCTAGCCAAGTGTGCTCATCGATCCCACGCCAATGGGTTCCACAGAACAGCACAAAGCAGATGCTCCCGCCTGTGCTATTACTGTTTCCATGGTTTCTGGTCAAAAGACCAAAATTGGCGTTAGTCTTCGAAACAGTAATTCGCACTAAACTTATATGTCAGTCATTCTTCTTTAATCAACCTTTCAAAATACACACAAATCTCTTTCCTTAATTATCCGGCTTCCAAATAAAAAAAGAGCGCCGGACAAAGCCCGTCCAAAGACGCCCACGCCAATGGGTACCACGAAACGAGACAATGCCGACGCTCCTATTAACTGCTACGTAAGAAGCAATCGCATGTGCAACCGTCTCATGGTTAAGGATTTCCGAAGAAATCCATTTGGCGTTTCGTCTTTAGACAGCCGCTATGTATTTCTTCAATTTTTATCGGCTAATTTACAGGGCATATTAACTTATAGCGTATGATTGGCAATAGCGACCCTGAAAGACCGATAAAACTACTCCCCAAAGTACCTGACCGGCGTTAGCCTTCGGCAGTCCTATATCACTACTTCCGTTATTTGCGTTAATTTTAGGGATATTTGCCGAACACTGTGAAAAGTCAGAAAAAAGACAGTTAATACCACGTGGCAAAAAACTGGCTAAGGATTGTAGTTTTTATTGATAAAAGGTTGAACATAAAAGTTTTTAGTAAAGTAGCGGAAGAAAATAGTTATTTTACCCACAATAAAATCCGATAAAAAAGTAGAAACAAAAGACAAGAATATTGAATCGAGAAAAAATGATTAAAATTTGCCCACGCCAACTAAACACAAGGTCAGGGGTACCAACTATCAAGGGTGTCCGGGGGATTCATTCTTCAAACATTCCTATAGTACCTTCAAACCCATCCAGTGAAAGCGGTAAGAGTCTATAGCCAGACAGCTTTCAGCGGTGTTTAGTTGCGGGGCGGTAATTCAGACGTTTCTTTATTTTTGTTAATAGGGAAAGTAAGTTTGTATTTATACAATACGCCATTACATAGGAGAAATCTGTAATGAATATGTTTCTGGACAATAGTGAACAAGGGCAACCTGTCAGGACCATTGCGTTTGTTCATAATAAAGGGGGCACAGGCAAGACCACTTCGTGTCTGAATATCGCTGGCTGGCTGGCAAAGATGGAAAAGAAGGTGCTGGTCGTGGACCTTGACCCACAAGGAAATGCTTCTGTCGGCCTGGGTATCGACAGAAAAAGTTCGCAAGACAATTCAATTTACGATGTGCTTCTTGGCCAGAAGGCAATGGAGGAGATAATCCTAGAGACAGACTCCAACGTATATCTCGCCCCATCTTCTTTGAATATGTTGGCTGTCGAAAATTATTTGGCCAAACAAAGTAATAATATGGGTATCTTAAAGGAAAGTTTAGCTGATATAGAGGAGCACTTTGATTACATCCTGATTGATACACCGCCGGGCTCAACACTCCTTATGTCAAATGGGGTTGTTGCCTCTGGTAATATAATCATACCGTTAGACTCGGGGGTCTTTGCATACGAAGCCTTGGAAACCCTGAAAACTTTAATAATAAACCTTCATAATGAGCTTGGCGTTGAAACCAATGTAATAATGATAGTTTTAAGGGAATACTCATCATCGTTTATGGATAAGCGTACGACCAACAGCGTGAAAAAATTGCTAAAGAGGTTCCTGATAGAAAATAACATTCCTCAAGTGAAAATTTTTACCATACCCTTTTCTCGCAAAGTTTACTGGTCCCAGATGAAAGGTATGCCCATATCGCATTACGCACCTTTTTCTGATGTGGGTCGAGGATACGAAGAATTAGCTAAGGAATTGCTGTGTTATGAATATGAATGTGTATAGAGATAGACAGAATTATAACCAATCGCGGGGATTGGTCGTAAATGTAACAAAGGCGGCAAAATCATTGCCAACCATATAAACAAGGAGGCAAAATTATGATTACACCAGAAAGAAAACAAGGCAGAAAAGCCATATTTGGCGGAAACGGCGGGGGCGAGGCTACGGCAACGCTTGAAAGGAAATCGGAATTTGGTGAGGGAGCGGAGAAACAGTTGAGGGAACTCCTGGAAGCAATGGAGGCGGTGCGAAAGGGAGACTTGACAAAGACGCTGAGAAGGGTAAGCGAAGACATCTTTGGCGAAATAGCAGATTCTTACAACAGCATGGTTGAACTGCTTAACAGTTTCGGCGGCGAGGTTACCCGAGTAGCCAGAGAAGTAGGTACAGAAGGTAAACTCGGAGGTCAGGCTCAGGTGGCTGGAGTAACAGGGACGTGGAAAGAGCTGACCGATAACGTCAATACTATGGCAAATAACCTTACCACTCAGGTTAGAAATATTGCCCAGGTTGGTACCGCAATTGCCAATGGCGATCTTGACCAGAAGATTACTGTCGAGGCCCAGGGCGAGGTAGCAGAACTGAAAGAGACCTTAAATAAGATGGTAGACAACCTGAATACTTTTGCGGGCGAAGTTACACGAGTTGCACGAGAAGTCGGCACGGAAGGAAAATTAGGGGCACAGGCAAAAGTTCCCGGAGTAGCCGGCACATGGAAAGAATTAACTGATAACGTTAATATTCTCGCTGACAATTTAACTAACCAGGTAAGAAACATCGCTCAGGTTACGACAGCGGTAGCTAAGGGCGACTTGACGCAGAAGATCACCGTTGAGGCAAGCGGAGAGATACTGGAACTTAAAAACACAATAAACAGTATGGTAGACAGCCTTGACACATTTGCCAGCGAAGTTACTCGTGTAGCCAAAGAGGTTGGCCTTGAGGGTAAGCTTGGTGCACAGGCGGAAGTGCCCGGAGTAATTGGAACATGGAAGGATTTAACCGACAATGTTAATAACATGGCCGACAATCTTACCAAGCAGGTTAGAAACATTGCTCAGGTTGCTGTAGGTGTAGCTAACGGAGACCTTTCGCAGAAGATTACCGTTGAGGCTCAAGGCGAAATATTAGAATTGAAGAACACGCTAAATAACATGGTAGACAGCCTCAATATATTTGGAAACGAGGTTACCAGGGTAGCCAGAGAGGTAGGAAACGAAGGGAAACTTGGTGGTCAGGCTGAGGTGCCTGGAGTAGCTGGCACGTGGAAAGATTTAACAGCTAATGTAAATACTCTGGCGGACAATTTAACTAACCAGGTAAGAAACATCGCTCAGGTTACCACCGCGGTAGCCAATGGAGACCTCTCACAAAAGATTACAGTTGATGCAAGTGGAGAGATACTAGAACTTAAAAACACAATAAATAATATGGTAGACAGCCTCAATATATTTGGAAACGAGGTTACCAGGGTAGCCAGAGAGGTAGGAAACGAAGGGAAACTTGGTGGTCAGGCTGAGGTACCTGGGGTAGCTGGTACGTGGAAAGATTTAACAGGTAATGTAAATACCCTGGCAAACAATTTGACTATTCAGGTCAGAAACATTGCTCAGGTTACCACCGCGGTAGCCAATGGAGACCTCTCGCAAAAGATCACAGTTGAGGCTCAAGGCGAAATATTAGAGCTGAAGAATACAATAAACAATATGGTAGACAGCCTTAAAACCTTTGCTGCTGAAGTTACCCGTGTGGCGGGTGAAGTTGGAACTGAAGGCAAGCTTGGTGGTCAGGCAGAAGTGCCAGGAGTAATTGGAACATGGAAAGATTTGACCGACAATGTAAATAACCTGGCAAACAATTTGACTAATCAGGTAAGAAACATTGCTCAGGTTACTACGGCAGTAGCCAATGGCGACCTTTCACAGAAGATTACCGTTGATGCTTCCGGCGAGATATTAGAACTGAAGAGTACAATAAACAATATGGTGGACAGCCTTAACACATTTGCTGCCGAAGTTACTAGGGTGGCAGGTGAGGTTGGAACAGAAGGGAAACTTGGTGGTCAGGCAGACGTACCTGGGGTTGCCGGTACATGGAAGCAATTAACCGATAATGTTAACAACATGGCTGACAATCTTACCAAGCAGGTCAGAAATATTGCTCAGGTTGCTACAGGTGTAGCCAATGGCGACCTTTCACAGAAGATTACAGTTGATGCTTCCGGCGAGATATTAGAGCTGAAGAGTACACTAAATGCTATGGTGGACAGCCTTAATATCTTTGCGGCTGAAGTTACAAGGGTAGCAGGGGAAGTAGGGACTGAAGGTAACCTTGGAGCACAAGCCGATGTGCCAGGAGTGGCTGGAACATGGAAAGACCTGACAGACAATGTCAATACATTGGCCGACAATCTTACCAAGCAGGTTAGAAACATTGCTCAGGTTACTACGTCAGTAGCCAATGGCGACCTTTCACAGAGGATTACAGTTGATGCTTCCGGCGAGATATTAGAGCTGAAGAGTACAATAAACAATATGGTAGATAGCCTTAATACCTTTGCTGACGAAGTTACCAGAGTGGCAGGTGAAGTTGGAACAGAAGGTAAGCTTGGAGGTCAAGCAAAGGTGCCGGGAGTGGCTGGAACATGGAAAGACTTAACCGACAATGTTAATAACATGGCTGACAATCTTACCAAGCAGGTTAGAAATATTGCACAGGTTGGCACTGCAATTGCCAACGGAGATTTAAGTCAGAAAATTACCGTTGAGGCTTCTGGTGAGATATTAGAGCTAAAGAACACGTTAAATGAGATGGTTGATAGTCTTAATACCTTCGCAAGCGAGGTTACCCGAGTCGCCAGAGAAGTGGGAACTGAAGGACAACTGGGAGCACAGGCCGATGTACCTGGTGTATCGGGAACATGGAAAGACTTAACTGACAATGTGAACACTTTGGCTAACAACCTCACCAATCAGGTTAGAAATATTGCCCAGGTTGCTACGGCCATTAGCGCAGGAGACCTGACTCAGCAAATAACTGTCGAGGCAAGCGGAGAGATATTAGAACTCAAAAACACCCTGAATAAAATGGTGGATGATTTGAATAGATTGGCTGCTGAGGTCTCAAGAGTCGCCCAGGTAGCGGGCACAGAGGGTAAATTAAGTGAAAGGGCACGGGTTGAAGGCGTAGGCGGCAGTTGGAAAGGTATTGTAGATACGCTCAACAGCCTGCTTGATTCCATAGCCAACCCTGTGCAGGAAGTGATAAGACTTGCAGTTGCTTTGTCCGAGGGAGATATATCACAAAGAGTAGCTATCGAAACCAAGGGAGATATTAAGACGTTAGCAGACGCCCTTAATAAATCCTTCGATGACCTGGGAACAGCCATCCGGCTGGCAATGGATAGTTCCGGCAGAGTAGCCACAGCGTCCAATCAGTTGGCTGGCACATCAAGACAGGTAAATACTGCATTAGCTCAGGCTGCAAAAACCACACAGCAAATAGCCAACGGTGCAAAAGATCAAACCAAAGAGCTGGAATCAAGCACGAAGATTGTGGCAGATTTGTCCAAGTCAATTGAACTGGGTGCGGCAAATGCAAGAAGTGCTGCTGAGGTTACTCAGCAGGCAGGTAATCTTGCCAAGAAAGGTACTGATTCCGGCAAACAGGCAGTAGATGGATTGAAAAGTATAGATAACATTGTAAAAGGCAACACTGAGACAGTTAAACAATTAGATGATCGAGTCAAGGAGATAGCGGTACTCGTTGGCACCGCCAAGGATATCGCCGACCAGACCAATCTGCTTGCTCTAAATGCGGCAATCGAGGCTGCTCATGCAGGTGAAGCCGGACGAGGCTTTGCGGTGGTCGCTGATGAGATAAGAAAACTGGCCGAAGGAACAAAACAGGCGGCTATACAGATTGATGGGATGGTTAAGACCATTGGAGAATCCACTACCGAAGTTGTTAGCGGCATGACCGATGGAACACGGCAGGTTTCTGAAAGTATTGACATCGTCAATCAGGCCCTGGGGATGTTAGACCAGATTGGTGCCGGTGCCCAGGAGATCACATCCAAAGCACAGGAGATAGCAGCGGGAACGGACGAGCAGACCGGAAGTGCTCAGCAGGTGGCAAAGGCAATAGAAGGAATAGCCGCAACGAGTGAACAGGCTGCAGTAGGAGCCGGACAGATGTCAACATCTATTCAGCAGCAGGCGGCATCAATGGAACAAATGGCAGCTTCTGCCCAGAACTTATCAGGCCTCTCAGAAGAGCTAAGATCCGCTTTGGGAAGATTTAAGGTAAGTGCTCAGGAAGCTACTCCAATAGAGACAAGACGGACAGAAACCCCAAGCAGTCGGGCAACAAAAACGGAAGTGCTAACGAAAGCTAAACTGTAATAGTATCGGTATTGCAGAGAAAGGCGAAAAAATATGAAGAATGAAAATATAAAAAATGTGCAGATACACCCACAAAGCCAACAGAAAAAGGGTGACACTGAGGAAGCCGAGATTATTCAGCTAATTGTGTTTAACCTCGGCGACGAGGAATACGGAGCGGATATTAATCAGGTCAGAGAGATTATCAGGACAGGGGCCATTACGCCGATACCAGATTCTCCTGATTTTATTAAAGGTGTAAGTAACATCAGGGGCGAAATTCCTGTGATCATAGACCTCAAATCACGTTTCTTCCTGTCGGCAATCAACAGAGAAGTTGAGGACAGACACATAGTGATAACCGAGCAGGATAAAAACATCTTCGGTCTTCTGGTTGACGAGGTTACCGAGGTCTTAAGAATACCTGAAACGGATATCAAACCGGCTCCGGAACTGGTTACTAAAATAGAAAGAGAGTACGTCAACGGCGTGATAACTCTGGAAAATCGGCTGATAATTATGCTTGATTTGGCCAAGGTTCTTTCCGCCGATGAACTTGCCAGATTGAGCGATTTCTCGCAGAGGCACCATTCAGAAAAACCGACCAAAGCCCGGCATGTCGTAGTTTCGCCGGAAGCCGACGCTGCCAAAAAAACGGAGCAGGAAACCGCTGAGTCGCAGCTCGAACCTGTCCTTGCCGGGCAGAAAGCAGATGCTTAATCTGCAAATAGAAAAATTACAAGTGTAACCAAAGAAAAGAGCCACAATACGAAAGGAACCGATATGAAAAAGATTCTAATTGCAGACGATTCGCTCTTTATGCGAATGACACTAAAGGACAATCTTCCTGATGAGTACGAGGTAGTGGAAGCCGATTCAGGGGCTAAGGCTATAGAACAATTCGAAAGCGAAAAGCCGGATATGGTACTGCTGGATATTGTTATGCCGGCAGGCGAACAAGAAGGCGTCAAGGTTCTGCGGAAAATCATGCAAAGTGACCCGCAGGCCTGCGTGGTTATGATTACAGCCGTCGGCCAGGAAACCATAATTGACGAATGTAAAAAAGCCGGTGCCAGGGATTATATTGTCAAGCCTTTTGACGAAAAGCAAGTCGTCGAGACGGTCCAGAGGTGCCTTAGCGAACAGGCCGTAGCAAGCAGTAAATAGTATTAAACAGCCCCTACCTTGTGGCTGAGTATTAAACCATAATTAAATGGCGACGAGAAGATTATGTCTATAAAAGTCCTTGTAGTTGATGACTCTCTTTTCATGAGAACCCTTATCTCGGATATGCTCAATTCTGATCCGAAGATTGAGGTTATCGCTACTGCCAAAGAGGGACGAGAAGCAATAGACAAAATATCCAGAGTAAGGCCTGATTGCATTACGCTCGATTTGGCGATGCCCGGCTGGGACGGCATGACCACACTAAAGCATATTATGAGCGAATGCCCTGTCCCTGTGGTAATACTTTCCGCCTATAGCAAGCAAGATGCGGACGTTACAATAGAGTGCATCAAGACGGGAGCGGTCGGCTTTGTTCTCAAACCTTCCGGCGAATTATCGCTGAACATCGAAAAAGTAAAACACCAGCTCATAGAAGAAGTAAAAGCCGCTTCAAAGGTTGAACTTAAGAAAATCCGTTTGCTTGCTGCCAAAAAGCCCAAACAGCATAAGCAAAAACTGGCCGATGTGAACAAAATTTTCGTTATAGGGGCCTCGACCGGAGGGATGCAGACCCTGGAATCAATTTTACCGTTTTTGCCCGCCGATTTCCCTTCACCGATTATTGTAGCTCAGCATGTGCCGAACATGTTTTTTACGCAAAGTTTTGCCCAGCATTTAAATCGTCAGTGCGAATTAACTGTAAAAGTTGCCAATGACAATGAAACAATTGAGGCAGGCAAAATATATCTTGCTCCCGGCGGTTCTCATATGACACTTAGGCTATTGCCGAACAAAGAGGTCGCCGCACATATCAAAGATGCCAAATCTGATATCCTGACCCCTTCGGTTGATTTGGTGATGGAATCAGCGGCTAAAATCTTTTATGAAAATGTAGTTGGAATTATCCTTACTGGAATGGGCGATGATGGCAGACAAGGAGCTAAAGCCATTAAACAAGCCGGCGGCAGTACGATTGTTCAGGATGAGTCCTCGTTGATATTCGGTATGCCAAAAGCGGTTATTGACGCAGGCTATGCTGATAAAATATTACCTGCCGGCGAAATCGCCGAAGTTATGATGGAATCTGTAAGTCAGGAAAGCATAAATGCCTGAAGATTTAAGCAAATATAAAGATACCTTTTTGAGTGAGGCTAAAGAGTACATCTCTTTGATGGAGAAGTCTCTGCTTAAGCTTGAAAAAAAGCCGGGCAAAGCTGAGTTCTTAAGCGCAATCTTCCGTGCAGCGCATTCGTTGAAGAGCATGGCTGCTACAATGGATTACTTACAAATGTCCAAACTCTGCCATGCGATAGAAGATGTACTGGACGCAATAAAAAACAAGAAGATACAGCAGGGTAAATGCGTTGACGTATTGTTTGAATGTTTCGACAACCTCCAATCAAGCCTAAAGGAGATTGCTGCCGATGCCGAGGAGCTTGATACTGACCAATTAGTACAGAAACTACAAATGCTGATTACACAGAAAGAAGCTGTGACCAATTTAATAGATAAATCGGTCCCGGCTGAAACTGCAAAGGTCGGAAGTATCGAGGTAAAGGTCGAACGGCTGGACGTACTTATGAATTTAGCTGAAGAGCTCCTGATAAACAAGATGAGATTCGATATCGTAAAGGATCAACTGCAGAATCCGGAGCTTACGGCGGCGGTTGATACTTTAGGGCGATTAGTTTCAGATTTGCAATACAATGTGATGCAGTCAAGACTGGTGCCTATAGGCTTTGTATTCAGCAGGTTTCCCCGAATGGTAAGAGACCTTGCAAAGCAGCAGAAAAAAGAGGTTAGCCTTGAAACTCAGGGAAGTGATATCGAACTTGACCGGGCTGTGATAGACGAAATCGCTGAAAGCCTGGTTCATCTTTTAAGAAATGCCGTTGACCATGGTATGGAAACGCCGGAGGCCCGAAAAAAGGCCGGCAAACCCGCTGGAGGAACAATAAAAATAACCGCAGAGCGAACCAAGAGTTTTGCGATTATCAAGGTCAGTGACGACGGCCAGGGACTTGACATTGAAGATATAAAAAGCACAGCCATAAAAAACAAAGTCTTATCTCTGGAAGCAACAACCAAAGAGTTGATTCAGTCAATCTTTTTCGGTGTAAGTACTACCAAGAAAGTAACAGCGGTTTCCGGCAGAGGCTTTGGCCTGAATATTGTTAAAAATAAAATCGAATCTCTCGGCGGCTCTGTCAAAGTCGAATCAGAGCCGGGCAAGGGTACAACATTTATAATAGAGATACCGCTGACACTGGCTATTATAAAAGCCCTCTTTGTCGAAGCAGCCGGCAAAACCTATGCAATTCCCATAGCAAATACAGAAAGACTTGTTACCGTAGAAAGAGCCGACATCAAAGGGATATTGAACAACGAAGCTATTGTTCTGGACGGAGAAGATATCCCGATAACCCGTTTAGACATACTGTTCAATTCGCCGTCCCTTGGCTTGAAAGCACAGCCGATTGCAATTGTCAAAAAGGGCGAGGAGGAACTTGGCCTGGCAGTTGATGCTTTTCTGACCACGCAGGAAATAGTTATTAAGCCGTTGAACAAACTTGTAAGAGAGAATAAATACTTTTCCGGCTCAACCATAATCGGTTCCGGCGAAGTCGTTTTAGTACTGGATGTGTCTAATTTAATGTTAACCAAGAGAGAGTTCGCAGTCGTCGATTAGCGGCGAATGTTAAACAAATTTGAAAGGAAACCATATTATGGAAAGCGAATTACAACAAGTAACCAGTCTGGAGCAGATAAACAATGAAGCTTCCGAACAGGCTTCGGCAGCCTTGTCAAAACTAATCGACAGGCACGTAGAGGTAGCTATTTCCAAGGCAGAAGTAAAGAAGGTGGCAGAGCTGAGTCCGCTTATTGGCACCGAAGAGATGGTAGCGGGGATTTATCTGCCTGTTACCGGAGACATTCAGGGAGCGTCACTGCTGATATTCCCAAAGGAGACCGCCTTTATTTTAAGCGATCTGCTTGTTAAAAGGCCTCCCGGCACAACCCGAAAGCTAACTCTGCTGGATGAGTCTGCCTTAAAAGAAGTAGGAAACATTATCTCAGGCAATTACCTGACCGTCATGGCAAATGCTTTGCAGATAAAGGTAGTTGAGCACACACCTAACTTCAGCTTCGATATGTTCGGTGCGATTGTAAGCCAGATCATCACACAATTTGCCGAAAAGACAGAGAACGCCTTGATAATTGAAATAGAATTTACAATCAATCCGGAAACGTTCAAAGGTTATTTCCTCTTACTCTTTGAGGTCGAGCAGTTTAAGGCGATGCTTGGCTCAATCAGTGGGGCTGAAGACCTTCTTTGTTGATTATTGGGAAAACGATCAGGGTAACAAAAATGGCGGATATTGAAGTACATATGGCTGAAGCAGTAACAAACCCGGGCGATTACGTCCTGGTAACTTCCGGAATCGGGTCGTGTCTGGTTATTACTCTCTACGACTCGAAGCTCCAAATAGGTGCCCTTGCTCATACAATGGTCCCATCGTCAGCTAAACGGGATGCTCAATATCACCAGCGTGCCTCCGCTCATCTTTCTTACGAAGCTTCAACAATCGGCCATGCCTGTGCTGTAGCAGAACGGGTTTCGACAAAAAACGAAGACACCAAATATGTTGATGTGGCTATAGATAAGATGCTAAGAGGCCTGGAAGCTAAAGGTTCTAAACGAGAGAACCTGGAAGCCAAGCTCATTGGCGGAGCAAATATGTTCCCCTCTTTGATGTCAGACGACATCGGCAAAGATAACGTTTTAAGTGCAAAAGAAAAACTTCAAGTTGAAGGAATACGAATAGTCGGCGAATGTGTGGGTGGCTCTCAAGGCCGGTCAGTGGAATTTTCCCCTACCACAGGAGTTGTTACAGTAAAGCTTAAATTTTAGAGGACTTATACGAACTGATAAAATAACGGGCCGATAATACCGAATGGAAGGCATAAAATGACAAAAAAATATATTCTAAAACTGTACATTATGGGCCAGACAGCCAATTCCCAGACAGCAATAAAAAACTTAAACGATATCCTCGAAAAAGAACCCAAAGACCTTTATACATTGGATATTGTTGATGTCTTAAAGGATCCGCAAGCAGCGTCGGAAGATAAAATTTTAGCCACTCCTACGCTGATAAAGTTTTCCCCGGGACCGGCGAAAAGGATTATCGGCGATCTGTCCGACAGGGCAAAGGTGATGTCAGGGCTTGATTTAACGGATGAACCAAAACAGCTCGTAAAAAACAATGAAAAGTTCGGAGTTACACTATAATGCAAAATAAACACTTACAAGAAATTCATGAAGAGGCCTGTATAAAAAGTTCCGGTACCTTGGCAAGACTAATTGGCGGGCAGGCGATTGTTGATATTGTCAACCCCAGGGTCAAAAAGCTCAAAGAGCTCACACCGACTATTGGTCCGAATAAAGCAGTTGCGATAGTATGTTTGCCTGTAAGCGGAAAAGTAGAAGGAGCGGCACTGCTGATGTTTTCCCCCAAAACCGCTTTTGATTTAAGTGATTTGCTGATTAAAAAAGCCCCTGGCACAACAAAAGAGCTGGATGAGCTTGACAAATCCGCTCTCGAGGAACTTGGAAACATTATCTGCGGCAGCTACTTTACAACTATTTCAAACCACACAGGAATCAAAATGGTTGAGCGTGCGCCCCGACTCAGTTTTGATACGTTAGAAACGAGGCTGGAACAGACCATTGGAAAGCTGACCCAAAACCATAAGGATGTCGTAGCTTTAGAAACGGAATTTAACTTTACTGTGCCTGCTTTTAAAGGTCATTTATTCAAAAGCTACTTCCTTGTACTATTTCAAACGAGGCATTTGGAGGCGATCCTGGATTCTCTGCAAAAAACGCCGGCGATATAAGCCGAATCAGTTAGCGAAAATCGCCGCGGTTAACCGGCGATTATTGTAAAACGTCCAAGATAACCTGAAACTCCTTGGTATCAAATATCAACACAAAATAACCCCTGAGAACCAGTCTGACGAAGGCAAACTCTATTTCTATTGTTAATGCCTTCTCTGTTTTTTGGGCGAATTCTGTTCTTGTCTGTTCTAATATCTGACCAAATATATCGAAACTAAACTGAGGTACATGCTCAATTATTTTAACGCCGGTCACGTTTGAGAGCATCGTTAAATAATTTCCACATACGATGTTTCCCAACTCCTCTAAAGCTGATTGATCAAGTTCATCCAATTCTTTAGTCGTGCCGAGCTCTTTTTTTATTAACAGGTCGCTTAAATCAACAGCGGTTTTTTGAGCAAACACCAACAGGGCGGCTCCTTTTACTTTGCCGGTAATGGGTAAGCACACCGCTGCAACCATTTCATCGCAGCCGATAGGTAACGTAATATCAGTAACTCGTTCTATTTTCGGGTTGATAATTTCCACAACCGCCTGTGTATCTGTTAGTTTTGCCAGGGCTTTTGAAATTTCCATACAAGCATCTTCATGAATCTTTTGTAGCTTTTTGTTAAGCATAATTTGCTCCTTGTTTTAGGTGTTCCTCTACAATAGAGAGGACTTCATTTTCATCAAACGGTTTTACGATATAATCTTTGGCACCAAGGTTTTTACATTTTTCTATTACTCTATCCTGCCCGACAGCAGTAATCATTACGACAGGGGTTTGAGGCTTAGTCTTAATAATCTCCTTTAGAACCCTTACCCCTTCTTCTTCAGATTCAGGCATAACTATATCGAGCAGGACGAAATCCGGTTTTTCTTTTTCGAATTGTTCTAAGGCTTTTGCCCCTGAATCAGCTTCGATAACTTCATACAGAGCAGATAAAGTATCTTTTAGGATTTTCCGCATAAACAGCGAATCATCGGCAATTAATATTTTTTTCATTTTTGTAATTCCTTTCATTCACTGATAAAGTCAAGCCCGACAAGAACCTTTTCCTTGTTCGACAAATCGCCGATAATTTTCCTTACCGGCTGTGGTAAAACTTTTATCAATGTTGGCGTAGCTATAATTTTATCTTTTATAGCCAAGTTAGGTTTCTTTAACACGTCAATCACCTTTAATGTGTACAGGCCTTTTAACTCGTTCTGGAGGATAGCTCTTAAATTTTTTATCGCCATCTTCGAATTGAGTGTCTGGCCCATAACATAAAGTTTTAGAGTACGTTTATCTGGCATTTTTAATCTCCTTAAAATGTACAATAGTAACAAGTCGAGTTAGCCTTAGAAATGGGCGAAGGACTTGCTCTTGTCCTGAGAGAAAGTCTATAAAACGTACCCGAAATATGGGGGGGGGGGGGGGTAAA
>JBDRHL010000179.1:0-7253 GCA_043816955.1 Planctomycetota bacterium
CTGATTAAACTTGGTGCATATTATTTCCATGAAAGGGTGTGGATTGGCGTAAACTTTGGCAAAAAGAGGCCGCCTGAATATCAGATTTAGAAAATCATATTATTAAAAGTTACAGGGAGATTTGTAGTTATGTTGATTGAAGAAGCCACAGAAAGTGTCCCAGAACTTGTCGATAAGCTGAATTTTGCAGAAAAAATCCAGCGGTCTCTGGATTTGATTGACCGGGCTTATCAGGAGTATGGAGACAGCCTTGTCGTTGCCAACAGTCTTGGTAAGGATTCGAGTGTTATCTGGCATCTGGCTAAAAAGGTAAGTCCGAAGATTCGCGGCTTCATCGTAACAACAAGGTTCAAGCCAGCCGAAACCAAGCAGTTTATGGCTGATGAAGTCGGCCGTTATCCGGAGCTAAAGGTTTACAGCAATGATGAAGAAATCCCGGACAAACTATATGAAACTGACCCAGACAGGTGCTGTGAGATTCTGAAGGTGCAACCCGTGCGACAGGCGGTGCAGGAAATGAATGTTAAATGCTGGGTTACCGGGCTTCGCTGCACAGAAGGCCGAACGCGTACCGAGTATAAGGAAATCGAAGAACTGGACAAAGGCTTGATTAAGCTCAATCCGATTCTTATCTGGTATGAGCGGGAAGTGTGGGAATACCTGGCTCTGTACAAGGTAGATGTTAATCCTCTATACGGCAAGGGCTACAGGTCACTTGGGTGTGCACCATGTACTAAAATAGCTCAAGGTGTAGACGAACGTGCTGGAAGATGGATTGGAACAAGCAAGTGCGGCGGTGAGTGCGGTATCCACACGAAACCATTACTTGACTATCAGATATAATGGAAACAGAAAAAATGAAGGCTGATACATTAGCGATACATGGTGGTTTTTCCGGTGATAGAGAAACCGGTGCCACTGCGGTACCTATCTGTCAGAGCGTTTCGTATGCATATAGAAGTGCTCAGGAACTGGCGGATGTCTTCGATGGCAAAGTTCCAGGATATATCTATACGCGGATTGCAAATCCGACTACTACGGTATTGGAAGCAAGGCTTACGCAACTTGAAGATGGAATCGGCTGCATTGCTACTTCAAGCGGTATGGCAGCTATAGCGTCGGTTGTAATGGGTTTAGTCAAAGCCGGGGACCAGATTATTGCTGCGGCAGGTATATTCGGCGGAACAGTGTCCTTATTTGAAAATACGTTGGGACGGTTCGGCGTGAAAACGGTTCTGGTTGATGCCGCAGATACCAATAACTTTGCAAGGGTAATCAATGATAAAACAAAGCTGATTTTTGTTGAAACTATCGGCAATCCTCGAATGGACGTTCCTGATATTCCGGCCATAGCTGAAATCAGTCGCAAGGCGAATATACCCTTAGTTGTTGACAATACCGTTACAACGCCGGTACTTTTTAGGCCCGGTTCGTTCGGTGCTGATATTGTCGTTCATTCAACCTCAAAGTTTATAAATGGCCACGGCACAGCCATTGGCGGAGCAATAATTGATACAGGAAATTACAATTGGAGAAAAGGAATTATTGAAGATATCAAAAAGCTGTCTGAAAAAGCCGGCCAATTAGCGTTCTTGTCACATTTAAGAAATCTAATCTATCGTGATCTTGGCGGTTGTCCTGCCCCGATGAATTCTTTTTTGATGTTGCAGGGACTGGAGACTTTGCCCTGCAGAATGGTTAGGCACTGCGAAAATGCTCACAAGTTGGCACAATATCTTCAAAACCAACCGAAAATAACATGGGTGAACTATCCAGGCCTTATCGGTAGAAAGTATTATGAGAGAGTCAAGAAATTGTTTAACAGCCAAGGCGGAGGACTGCTGACATTTGGATTGGGCACTAAAGAAAGGGCATTTAAATTTATCGATTCGTTGAAGCTTGCTAAGAATTTGGCAAATCTTGGTGATGCAAAGACCCTGGTGATACACCCGGCTTCTACGATATTTCACGAATTCAGCTCTGCTGAAAAAGAAAAAATGGGCGTACCTGCCGACATGATACGAGTATCGATTGGCATAGAAGATTTCGAAGATATAAAAGCAGATTTCGAGCAAGCGTTTGAGAAAATTTCTTGAGGATGAAATATGAAACTTATAGTAAATGGCAAAGAGATTGATTTGGCGGAAGGTTTGACTATGAGTCAACTTTTGGTTGAGCAGAATGTAAAGATGCCGGAGATGGTATCGGTCGAGCTCAATGGACAGATTTTAAAAAGGTCACAGTTCGAAAATAGTAAATTGAAGGATGGTGACAAGGTAGAATTTCTATATTTTATGGGAGGCGGCTGTGGCATTAACTGAGAAACAAATAGAGCGGTACAGCAGGCACATTATACTTGAGCAGATCGGTGGAACAGGCCAAGAAAAACTGCTTTCATCGAAGGTCTTAATTGTAGGTGCAGGCGGCTTAGGTTCTCCCGCAGCCCTTTATTTAGCCGCTGCCGGCGTTGGAACAATTGGAATTATTGACGGCGACAAGGTGGACCTAACGAATCTGCAAAGACAAATAATTCATCACACCTCTGATGTAGGCGTCGAAAAAGTTAAATCAGCCGCCAATAAAATGCGGGCAATAAACCCCGATGTGTCGGTTAAAACTTACCACCAGTTTGCAAAAGAGGACAATATTAGAGACATTATTCGCGAGTATGATTTTGTAATTGACGGCACAGATAATTTCCCTGCCAAGTTTCTTATCAATGATGCCTGCTATTTCGAAAAGAAGCCGTTTTCACACGCGGGAATTCTGAAATTTTACGGGCAATTAATAACTGTATTGCCGGGTAAGACGACCTGCTATCGCTGTATCTTTAATGCTCCACCACCTGCTGGTGTAGTTCCATCGTGTTCTCAGGCAGGAGTGTTAGGAGTGTTGGCCGGTGTGATTGGCTCGCTTCAGGTAACTGAGGCGATAAAATATCTGCTTGACTTGGGCAAGCTGTTGACAAATACATTACTAACGTATGATGCTCTCGAAATGGACTTTCGTGCGGTTAAATTGAACCTTAATCCGAATTGTCCCTTATGTGGTGAAAATACAGAAATAACAGAATTGAAGGATGAAGAACAACCAGTATGTGATTTGAAGAATTGCAAATGCGGAAATTAGAGATTCCAAATAATATTTTTGAACAGATGCTTGAACAAGCCAGAGCCGAAAAACCGATTGAAGCTTGCGGGATACTTGCAGGCAAGGATGGGATAGTGGAGAAGTTTTATAAAATGATAAATAGCGACCTGAGCAGCGATCATTTTATGATGTCTCCTGAAGAACAGTTTAAGGTCGTTAAGGATATTCGTGGGGCAGGCCTTGGAATGTTAGCTATATATCACAGCCATCCTGAAACTCCAGCCAGACCTTCGGCTGAGGATATTCGGCTGGCTTTAACGCCGGATGTGATATATGTAATTGTTTCGTTGCAGAATGCTAATACTCCTGTTTTGAAGGGGTTTCTCATAGAAAATGAGAATGTAACGGAAGTTCCTGTAAAAATTGTTAAAGAGTCGAAATAAAGGTGGTTATATGACGAGAAATTTAATTGCTGCCAAGGCGTGGAAAAATGGCAGAGAGCAGGTTTGTAAAAAGTGTGCCAATCTCGGAAACGACGCAACAAAGGCATCTGAATATGATTGGAATAATTGTCAGAAACAAAAAAGTGGTATTGATTGTTTTTCAATGTGGGATGGGAAAAACTGCCATTACTTTGTGCCTAAAGGAGAATCCGAATAAATGAAAAAAGGATTAATAATTTTATTAATCGCTGTTAGTTTGCTAACTGCTGGTTGTAACCAGAATTATATAGAAAAAACCAGCACTTTTGAGCTGCTACCGGGAGATTTACTTTTCCGGGATTCAGATTGTGGGCCGCTGTGCGATGCGATAGAAAAAGTTACAACCGGATTCGAGGGTACAAATTTATCGCACGTTGGCATTGCGGCAAAAGATACTAATGGCAACATTGTTGTTGTCGAAGCTGCTTCGAGGGGTGTCAGGATTGCTGAATTACAAAGCTTTCTTAGCCGAAGTTATGATGCACAGGGCAAACCTAAAGTTATAGTGGGACGGCTGAAAAAATCTTATAATCAATTAATCCCAGTCGCACTGAAAGAAGCTTTTAATCTTCAAGGAAAACCTTATGATAAGGTCTTTACCGTTGATAACGATGCCTATTACTGCTCTGAACTGATTTATGAAATATTTAAGCGAGCCAACAACAATAATCCTATATTTACATTACAGCCGATGACATTTAAAGATCCGGATGCAGGTCAAACCTTGGCCGCATGGGAAGAATATTTTTCCGAGTTAGGTGTGTCTATTCCCGAAGGCCAATCGGGCATTAATCCGGGCGGAATCTCTCGCTCACAGGCTTTGACCATTATTTATAAATATGGGAACCCAAGCAAAAACAACTTGGCTGGAGATAAAAAATTATGAGCGGAATAAAAGAGCCTATTTTGCGAATTCCTGAAAGCGTCAGAGAAGACACCTTAAATTATCGCAGAGAAGTTAGGAAGTTCCTTGATGGTCAAACTTCGCCGGTAGCCTTCAGGGCTTATCGAGTTCCGATGGGAATCTACGAACAAAGAACAACAGGCAAGTATATGGTCCGCATCCGCATTGGCGCTGGATTAGTTTTACCCTTTCAGCTGCAGCGAATTGCTGAATTGAGCAAAACATACGGCAATAGTATTCTTCATGTTACAACCAGACAGGATATTCAAATACATGAAGTTAATATCGAAGATACACCTGATGTTCTGGAAAGATTGCTCGAAGCCAGTCTTTCGTCCCGCGGCGGTGGCGGAAATACCGTTCGCAATGTAAGCGCTTGTCCAGAGGCAGGGGTATGTCCTAAAGAAGAATTTGATGTGGCTCCTTTTGCTATCGCAACCGCTGAATATCTATTGCAGGACAGAAGCTCGTTTAATCTGCCGAGAAAATACAAGATAGCTTTTTCAGGTTGTTCTGATGATTGTGCGTTCGCATCAGTAGCAGACCTTGGTTTCTTCGCACATAAAAAAAATGGGGTAAAAGGTTTTGCCATTTACGCCGCAGGTGGGCTTGGTTCAAATCCCACTGTTGCTGAAAAAATCGAAGATTTCATAGAAGCCAAAGAAATCTTTGAAGTTGCCGAGGCCATAAAAAGATTGTTTGATAAACACGGAGACCGAGCAAACAAACATAAAGCAAGGTTGCGATATGTTTTGGCCAGGCTGGGTGCTGAGGAGTTCATTAAGTTGTACCAGAAAGAAAGGGATATACTTAAGGCCGATGGTCTGCCCTTCAAAGTCCCGAATGTTCGTGATGTTTTGTCATATTATCCAGTAGCAGAAGGGTCGGAGACTGTCCGGCTGTGGTTAAAAAACGGCGACATACCCGCAGATGATTTGGAAAAGGTGGGTCGAATCGCAGCACGATACGGCCAGAGGCTTGTTAGAACAACTCAACTACAAGATATTCTTATAACAGGAGTTTCGCAGAAAGATGTTGCTAAAGTTAATAGTGAACTCAAAAACCTTAGCATAAATGTTTTTGGTAATGGCGGGCCTAAAGTAGTCGCTTGCACCGGTGCTTCGACATGCAAACTTGGACTGTGCCTCTCAAGAGGTCTGTCTGAAGCGATATCAAATAAGCTCAGTCAGACCGATTCGCCTGAGACGGTCATCCGAATCAGCGGCTGTCCTAATTCGTGCGGCCATCATTCCATAGCAGATATAGGTTTTCAGGGTGCTGCCAAGCGTATAAACGGCAGACTGATGCCATTTTATGGTGTTCTGGCTGGTGCAAAGATAAAAGAAGACAAAGCACATCTGGCTGAAAGAATCGGTACGATACCTGCCAAACGGATACCGGATTTTCTTGCCGAAGTACTAACCAAAAGGCCTGTTGAAAAAAGGCAAATGAAAGATTTTATTGCCAAGTATAGCGATATAAGTACCCAATCATTACCGGATGATTATTATTACGACTGGGATTCGAGTGAACCGTTTTCATTAGCAGGCCGAGGCCCCGGCGAATGCGGAGCTGGGGTAATGGATGTAATAAAGCTGGATATCGACGAAGCGAAGGGTGCAATTAAAACCATACCGGCCAGTAACGAAAGTCTTTATAAAGCAATTGTTGCCGCTGCAAGATCGCTTTTGTTTACAGTCGGGCTGGAACCCAAAAAGGACCGTGAGATTTTTGCTGCATTTAAGCAGCATCTTATTGAGCAGGGCTGGGTTAAACCTCAAATACAACAAGTGCTCGATAATGCCCTCGACTGGAAAATGGGAGACGTAGAATCTATCGAAGATTTACGAGATGAAGTAGAAGGTTTGATTAACAGGATTGAAGAGCTTTTTCTGTCTCTCGATGCTAATCTTAAATTCAAAGCTGAACCAATAGCACAGAAAACTAATATCAAAATAAGTGAAACTAAAAACCATATTATTGATTTGCGTGGTGTGGTGTGTCCTTTAAATTTTGTCAAAGCTAAGCTTGAGCTTGAAAAACTCAAAGTAGGCGATGTGCTTGAAGTGCTACTTGACGAAGGTGAACCTGTACGAAATGTACCTGCAAGTTTTGCCGATCAGGGACAGGAAGTTTTAGAAGTCAAAAAAACAGATGACCACTCCTCTGTATTTGTGCGTCGAAAAAAATAAGTGCTTATTAATTTAGAGGATTACAAAAATGAATATAGCAAAAGATATGACAGAGTTAATTGGTAAGACTCCACTGATTCAACTAAACAGAATAACCAATAATTGCAAGGCCAGGATTGCGGCTAAGCTGGAATTCTTCAATCCTGCTAGTAGTGTTAAAGACCGTATTGGCGTAAGTATGATACTAACTGCGGAACGTGAAGGTAAGATCAAGCCTGGCGATACTCTTGTTGAGCCGACAAGCGGTAATACTGGTATTGCACTTGCGTGGGTCGCAGCAGCCAGGGGCTATAAGTTAATACTTACGATGCCCGAATCGATGACAACCGAGCGGAGAAAAATACTTCAGCTATTTGGTGCAGAACTTGTGCTCACACCTGCCGAAGAAGGAATGATCGGCGCTGTAAATAAGGCGAATGAGATAGTCGAGAAAACCGAAGGCGCCTTTATGCCACAGCAATTTCAGAATCCTGCCAATCCTCAAATCCACAGAGAAACAACCGCTGAAGAAATTTGGGAAGATACCGATGGTCAGGTTGACATATTCATTGCTGGAATAGGCACTGGCGGGACAATTACCGGTGT
>JBDRHL010000180.1:0-7378 GCA_043816955.1 Planctomycetota bacterium
AGAAGAGCTCGAACAACGTATGCAGAAATGCAATTTGTTCGAAAAAGATATAGCAGAAAAGTTCGTTAGAAGTAGTGGTTCAGGCGGCCAGAAGGTAAATAAAAGCTCTACCTGTGTTCATCTAAAACATATCACCAGCGGCTTATCAGTAAAAATTCAAAAGAGCCGCAGCCAGGGACTTAATCGTTATTATGCCAGAAAAAGAATGTGTGAATTGCTTGAGAATAAACTGTTGGGAAAAGAAAGCACAGACGCAAAAAGGACAGAAAAGATTCGAAAGCAGAAAGACAGGAATAGACGCAGAACCTCCTCATCATAAAAAACAAGGGATGCAGACTGAGGTGCTCTATGGATGGCGGACACTCGGGCTTTATAACTCCCGGCAATCACCAACCCTCGGATTTTAGCAAAGTAGGCTATAATTGGCAAGAAGTTACACGCATTTCCCCTTGTTTACCGGACAAAAAGTTGTATAATGATATCCGCTTTTAGGAGAGCGGAAGCAGTGAGAGAGAGATGGAACCACTTCTCGGGGTTAGGTTTTCCGAACAATCTTTTTCAGCAATATTATTGCGCACTGTGCGCAGCCAAATGAATATTAACCTTTTTTGAGGAGATAATGATGAACGCAAAAAAAACAAATCTATTCCTGCTCGTTGTTGTTCTGGCCTTGGCGGGTCTGTGGGTGTATGAAGCCTTTGGAAACGCAAATGGCGTGAAGGGCACACAATCATCGATGCAGCCGAAGTTCTGCGGGGCAGGGCACAACTGCTGCAACCCTCCATTTTGTCGCAAGGACGGCTATGCAAAAAGCTTTATTATTGAGAACGATGCAAATACACCGCTGTTTACGGTGCCACAGGGTGAACGCTTTGTGCTGCTTAGAATGTACACGAACTTCCTTACCAGTCAGTCAGATCCGCCTGATTGCCTGGATTACAGCTATCCTCTTTGGCAGCTTACCATAGATGACGAGTCGATTATTGATGAGATTAGTGTTCGCGGCGAATTCGGGCCCCCTGGATTTTTCCGGGATGATTTTCCTGACCAGTCAGTGGTGGTAAAGAGCGGCCAGACGCTTGGAATGAACAAGCCCCAGCCTTGCGGCAAGGTCCACCTGGTGATTTTAGGCTATTTCTGCGATGAGTAGGAGTCGAAGTGTAAATGTTTCAGCTAACAAGCCCGATCTGTCGGATAAACGGCTATGCGACCTGGCGAAAAGCAAATCCGCTGTCCGCGACGCCCGCATAATCTCTCCTGCGGATGTTGAGACCGCATCCTGGGTAAGATTGAAATGCCGATTCGGATGTTCTGGCTATGGACAGTGTCTGGTCTGTCCCCCCTTTACGCCGTTACCGCAGGAAATGCGCGATGTCCTCGACGGTTATAAAAGGGCTATACTGATACATTTCAAGCCTGATGCCGATGTCAAAGCCGTAGTTGCCGAGCTTGAGCGTGAAATCTTCCTCAAAGGTTTCTGGAAGGCCTTCGGTCTCGGCTGCGGCCCATGCTATTTTTGCAAAAGCTGTACCGTCGAACAGGGCCTGTGTCGATACCCCGAACGCGCCCGCCCAGCCATGGAGGCCTGTGGAATCGATGTCTTTTCGACCGTGAAAAAGTTCGGCCTGCCGATAGAGGTTCTCAGCACACACCGCAAGTGCCCGAATTACTATGGTTTGATACTTATTGATTAAGGAGCCTGTAACAAAACTGGTTTTGCAGCGAGGTCGGGCGAAAATGCTGAACCTTCGTAATCTTTAATCCGCATTGATTTCTTCCCTGCTTATACTGCCGATTCCCTGACGCATGACGACTATACAGATTACGGCAAAACTTAAAACCCTTGCGACCAGTGAAACCGGAAATACATGCCACATCGAAAAATATTTTACAATCAGGCTGCCTATCAGTGTCCCCAGGCCGCCGGCTACACTGGATGTTATTGTCATCACCGCCAGGTATGTACTTCGCTTTTTGCCTCTTGTCAGAACCGATACTATGGCCAGGTTGGCTATTCCCGCGCCATTGATAAAAACTCCCGCGATAATCCATGCAAATGATATCAGCAGCGTTGGTTCCACGAAAGCGGAAAACACGTAGAAAACCGGGATAATGGTCCATAAGCAATAGCACAGCAGAAAGACTTTTCTTGTCCCTGCCTTGTCAATAATTCTGCCCCAGAAGACAAGGGAGATAAACCCGCTTACCTGCACCAGGCAAACTGTGATTAAAGTCAGGAGAACGAACCTGTTCTCGAATCCCAGGTCTTTTATCAGATATGGAATACAAAAAGAGCCGCCGATATTGACACTCATCGTCCACAAGGCCATTATCATCATCCATCGGCCAAATTTTTCGTCAGACAGCGGCTCAATGATAATTTTCAGAAATTTATTGTTTACCTCCCGTGTGCCTGTGTTCGGCTCAGGTATTTTAACGTGAAAAACAAGGTCAACCAGGCCAAGTGCCAGACCGAACCCGAATACCAGTCGAACTATTACCAGCTTGTGGGCCTGGTCTGATTGCTGTACTGCCAAAGCTGCGAACAGAGCGAGACCCATCAAAAACAACTGTATTACCGCACTTCGCCTGGCCATGAAACTTACAAGCTGCTTTTCGGGTATCATATCGTAGAGCCAACTGGACCAGGGAGGCGCTGCAAGGTTGGCAAATACAGAACTGATAACACATAAGGTGATGATGCTCAAAGGGCCTATCGGTATCCAGAAAGAAAATACAATTGGAACAAAACAAAGCCTTGATATGAGGGAAAATATATACCAAGGATATTTCCTGTTACCGCAGATGTCCTCGAAAATCCAGCTGAATATCTGGGATACTACTGTAAATAAAATCAGGGAGGCCATGATGCCCAACTGGTACCTGGACATGCCCGATGAAAAACAGAAGAATGTAAAGTATATTCCTGTCGGACCAAGAAAGGTGCCATAAATATTCCCTAATGTGCCTGTCCAGATGTGTCTCGTGCGTATCCAAGGCAGCTCGCTCTGCTGTATCTCCCGTGCCCTGAAAATATCATCCTCTCTGCTGAAGGAAGACACAAGGTTTTTGAGTTTCTGAACCACCATACAAACTTTATTTCCTCACTTTTCAGAGAATCTGCGATTCAGCCGGATTCTGTTTTGATATTCGGAGGATTATACTCACCCTGTCCGGAAAAATACAGAATATGTGAGGATTTTTTATTTCTGGAATTGCAGGGCTTATATCTGTATAATAGTAAATCTTGAAGGAGACAAAAGGTGATGAAAAACTCTATGGGGCATGTTTTCGGTTTTTTACCAGAATTATATTGGTGCATACATACGGCGCCGTGAAAATAGAAACTTTAACGGAAAGGGCAGGAAAATTAAAACGGCAAGATTCTTAATAATTACGATTTTGACCCTGTGCACGATATTCTCCTGGACCAAGGTTAGCAATGCGGCTCCGATGGGTACGGCATTTACCTATCAGGGACATCTTTACGATGCCAATCATGTGGCAAATGACATCTATGATTTTCAATTCAAATTATTTGATGCAGTTACAGACGGTAATCAAATTGGCAATACTGTTAGTATGCCTGATGTAGATGTAATCGACGGCTACTTCACAGTGGTGTTGGATTTTAATAACATCAATGCCTTCAACGGTGAAAACCGTTGGCTTGACATTGGCATCAGACCGGGTGAGCAGAATGACCCATGCGAGTACACTGTCCTGATCCCCCGTCAGGAACTGACGCCGACTCCGTACGCCTTATACTCGCTGCAAACCACGGGCTTATCTGTAATCACAGACAATACCTTTGTCGGCCTGGATGCGGGAACCAACAATACCTCAGGCTATGCCAACGCATTTTTAGGATACCAGGCAGGATATTCCAACACCACAGGTCATCTCAACACATTTTTAGGGCTCCGCACAGGCTATTCTAACACTACAGGCAGTTACAACACATTCTTAGGATACCAAGCGGGTCTAAATAATACAGAAGCTCATTACAGCACATTCTTAGGAAGCGAGGCAGGGTACAATACCACCACAGGCTTGGGCAACACATTTTTGGGACACCGGGCAGGCTACTTCAATACCACAGGCGAAGGCAATGTGTTCCTGGGACTTATGGCAGGATATTTCACCACCACAGGTCATCATAACGCATTCTTGGGAAACTTTGCAGGCAACTCCAACACAACGGGATTTTACAACATGTTTTCAGGATTCAAGGCAGGATACTCCAACACCACGGGCAATAGTAATACATTCTCAGGAAGCATGGCAGGATACTCCAATACAACAGGCATAGAGAATACATTCATAGGATACCAGGCGGGTAATCAGGGAACCGATAGCTGGCGCAACACATACTTAGGCTATCAGGCAGGGTATAATACGACAGGAGACCGCAATGTCTTCATAGGCTATCAAGCTGGAAAAGAAGTCGGTTACGGCCATAACTTGCTTTATATTGAAAATACAAATTCATCGTCGCCTCTGATTTACGGAGAGTTTAACAATGACCTTGTAGCGATAAACGGTAAATTGGGGATAGAAACAATGAGTCCTCAAAGAACTCTGGATGTAAATGATGTAATGCGGTTGCAGCCGAGAGCAACGGCTCCATCTGCTCCGGCAGAAGGCGACATATACATGGACAGCACCGACCACAAGCTCAAGGTCTATGACGGAACCGCCTGGCGGGCTTGCTGGTGACATAGGAGTCAGATAATGAATACGAACAAAAACAAGTCGTTCCTGCTATGTGTCATTTTCGCCCTCCTGACCTCAGTATCAGGGCAAAGTGGCAAACCTTATGCCTTGGAATGGCACACAATTGATGGTGGCGGCGGGACAAGCAGCGGCGGACAATATGTAGTAACCGGCACAATAGGTCAGCACGATGCGGCATATTCTGAAGGTGGGCAATATGAACTACTCGGCGGTTTCTGGCCGGGCGGTTCCCTGTGTATCGTTAACTTTGAAGACTTTGTGAGATTTGCCCAATACTGGCTTGAGACTGGAACCGACCTGCCTGCCGACTTGTATAAGGACGAAAATAATATTGTTAATTTTTATGATTTAAATGCCTTCGCTTATGAATGGCTTTATTATTGTCCCTACGATTGGCCACTGAAATAGCAGCACTTTTTATTTTTTAAGGCTTGCTGAATCCATGAAAAAGAAGGCAACTCAGCCAGTGAGGCAGCGGGCGGCTGTGTTGGTTCTTGCAGCAGCACTTTTTCTCGGAGGCGGATGCCGGGAAAGCAGAAAAAGCACTCATGCCGGGCAATCTGAAGCCAGGCAGGCTATTGATACCCCCCAGGGTATGATTGAACATTTACAGAGCAAGCATCTTCCGGCTTTGAATGTAGTTGCGCATTGGCCTAATCAATACGGCCCGGGGCTGGTTATCACGACGGACCATTACGAGATTTATACGACGCTGCTGGATCCACTGATGCTTTCTCAACTGCCCGGTTTTATGGAGTCGGCGTATCGCGGTTATCAGGAGCAGTTGCCGCAGCCGGTGGCAAGTACAAGCAGGAGCAGGGTTTTTCTTTTCGCGACCCGGCAGCAGTGGGAGGAGCATACGCGTAATTTTGTGGGCAGCAAACTGGCGCCTGTCTATTTGCAGATCACAAAAGGTGCGTACTATCTTAACGGGGACTGCGTAGCTTACAATATCGGCAGGAAGCGAACGTTTTCGGTCATGGGGCATGAAGGATGGCATCAGTTCAACAGCAGGCATTTTGCATACCGTTTGCCAAGCTGGCTTGATGAAGGCATCGCAATGCTTTTTGAAACGAGTGTATATGAGAAGGGCTGGTTTAATTTTGAGCCTTCCAGAAACCTCGGACGGCTGGGGTCACTGAGACAAACACTTCAACAGGGTAGTATGATCCCGCTGAGACAGTTGATAACACTGAATCCAGCACAGGTAATCAGCAGTACGGAGGCGGTAACGGCGTTTTATGCTCAGTCCTATGCACTGGTGCGTTTTCTTCGCGAAGAGGATTACGGCAAACGTCTGCCAAAGTTTCATCAGATGCTTTTAGGGGGTTTGCAGGGCACCTGGCCTCTCGGCGAGCAGGAGCGGAAAATCGCAGCGGACAGGAATATACAGCTTACGGCAAACTGGAATCATTATGTGGCAACGAAGCTTTTTGACACGTATATCGAAGCTGGCAGTGAAGCGGGCGAACTGGAGGCTGAGTATGTTCGCTTCTGCAGGAAGATAGTATACCGGGTGCGGCTGAAGTGATGGGGCCGGATAAGCCTGTTCAGTTTATTCTTGCTTCGGCGTCTCCGCGGCGCAGGGAGCTTCTCACAAAGGCGGGGTATGTGTTCGAGGTGATCGTTTCCGAAATAGATGAATCCGACTTTGATCCGGGTCGGACAAGCGCTTCGCAGTACGCCAGGACGGCAGCTTTAGCCAAGGCTAAGGCGGTAGCAGCAGGAAATCCGACGATGCTTGTGCTTGGGGCTGATACGGTGGTTGACTGTGATGGACAGATTATCGGCAAGCCAACGGATGCCAAAGATGCCGAGCGGATTACTAGGCTGCTCTTTAGTAGGCCTCACGCGGTTGTTACAGGTGTTGCGGTGGTGCGGATTTGTGATGGGACAGAGATTGCGGAGGTGGACAGGACGGTGGTTTATCCGAAGTTATTGAGCGAAAAGCAGATTGCGGAGCATATTCGCAACGGCTCGTGGGAAGGTAAGGCAGGCGCATACGGGATACAGGAGGGGGCAGATGAGTTTGTAGAGCGGATTGAGGGAAGTCTGAGCAATGTTATGGGGCTGCTAATGAAGCTTACACAATATCTGCTGGATAAGTTTGGAAGCAAGGCAGAAAAAGAATAAAAGGAAAGGGTAACAAGAAGCTGCGCGGGGGGAGTTATGTGGGAAATTTGGTCGGGGATTGGGGGCTTTGGGGGAGGTTTTTAGAGGGTTAATGTTTATTTTTGGGCGGATATTGGGGGTTGGGGAGCGAAAAGGGGTGAATTTTTTTAGAAAATATGGAACGACCGGCGCTGTGATTGTAAAGGTCGTCAAGACCTGATAAACAGGTACTTGCGACAAGGTGGTACGTAGCCGCCTGCAATCGCGGATTATTACCCTGCAGTAACAGAGCCGCATACAATCGAAAGGAGCCGGTCGTGAAGAACAGTATAACCTATAAAGACAGATCGCAGAGACGCCAAAAAGTTACTGTCAATGTTAAAAGAATATCACTACTGTCCCGTTAAGGTTTTAGGAAATTGTTGTAAGACAAATAAATATAATAGGTTGTGAGAAAAAATGATTGGGATCGATTTCAACTTGCCCTTAAATTTCAGCCAATATACTTTCACGGATTTGCTGAAAGGAT
>JBDRHL010000181.1:0-3853 GCA_043816955.1 Planctomycetota bacterium
CGAGCAGGATCATTACTTTCTATTTCTGCTGTGCGGACTGTAAAGAAAAATTTGATGCTGACCCGGAAAAGTATATCTCTAAGCTGCCACAGTTCAGCAAATAGAAAAACAACAAAGATTGGTAACCGTTCACAGAAAAATTTACACAGGCATCCCATAGGAAATCAAATATGAGAGAGTTCTTCTAAAGTAGCGGGGCATGAGTTACACTAATGTCAACCAACAATTAGGAGTAACTCATGAAACCCGCTAAACATCAACATACCGTTCTCAAACAAATATGTCAACAGATTCCTGCTCATCTCGTGCCAAAACTTGCCAGAGCTTTCGGGGCTGACAAGAAAGCACGATCTTTTTCGCCTTGGTCACATGTTGTTGCTATGTTGCATGTCCAGATAGCACACAGCCTCTCGCTCAATGATGTAGCCGATACTCTGCGTAATCATTCGGGAGTTTTGACTACAATTCGCCGTGCAACACCGCCAAGCAGAAACGGATTATCGCATGCAAACCGCGTTAGAGACCCCAATATGGCTCAAGCACTCTTCTGGGAGGTGCTGTCCCATATCGAAAACAAACACCCCAACTTCGGGCGTAGCCACAAGTATTCCGGCCTGCCAAGACGGTTCAAGCGAACAATCTATGCGATTGACTCGACCACTATTCAGCTTGTTGCAAATTGTATTGACTGGGCTAAACATCGCAGGCGTAAAGCTGCGGCAAAGTGTCATATGCAACTTAATCTCCAGACATTTCTACCTCAATTTGCTATCGTCAAAGAGGCTTCTACGCACGATTCCACTGAGGCCTATCGCCTCTGCCTGAATCTTAAAAGTGGCGAAATAGCGGTGTTTGATAAGGCGTATGTGGATTTTACACATCTTGCAGATCTTGACAGACGAGGCGTTTTCTGGGTTACAAGAGCCAAAGACAATATGCGATATCGTATTGTTAAGCAGCATACAAAACCCAAAGGTGATGTCCTTAGCGATGTTTTAATCGAACTTGAAACGCCGAAAAGTTATAAGGCTTACCCGCAAAGATTGCGTTTAATTACAGCCGAAGTAGAAGTCAATGGTGTTAAAAAAACGATGTCATTTATTACGAATAATACAGACTGGGCACCGAGCAGTATTTGCGATCTCTACAAATGTCGCTGGGGCATAGAGGTGTTTTTCAAGCAGATAAAACAAACTTTGCAACTGGGAGACTTCCTTGGACAGAGCCGAAACGCAATCCTATGGCAAGTATGGATGGCGTTGTTGGCTTATGTTTTGATACGGTTTATAGGTCATCTCGGGCAATGGAAAGGCACATTCCGCCGATTATTCACATTGCTGCGTGGCGTATTATTTAGCCGATTGGATGCCTTTAGCGTTATGTCTCTCTGTGGGACAGCACGCGGTTCACCTCGTATGATTGGCAGCCCTCAGCAGGCATATTTGCCGGGTTTTGAACTGTCGTAAGAATATACGGAGGTAAGTTATGATTTCCAATTCGGCAGTATTAGCTTCAAGGCCTGCCGAATTGATGATAGCCAATAAAAATTGCAAACTGGGGCTATAGAAAAGCTTGACGAAAAAGCGTTTTTTACTACAATAAATCAGGTTGTAATGTGGAACCTACGGACTTATGGGATGACTGTGCATTTTTTAGATATTTTCATGTCGTTTCTTTCATCTATATATCACCAATACAATCGGAATACTAATATAATTGTAAGGCGGCATACTGTCAACAATTTTTTTGCGAAAATTTTTAAAAATTTCTAAATTCGGCGAAAATAGCCAAAATTGACGCCTGCGTCAAAAGTCTGCTCAGGTGGCGATACTGAGCTTTGAAGATTTCTCTAATTCCAGGCAATGCAATAAAAATCGCTCGCTCACAGCCACACAAACACTTTTTGCTACTATTTTCATCCTCAAAAACACAAAATTAAGCCAAAATACGGCCCTGTTGGCCCTTGCGTACACTATTTCACGCATCTTTGCGCACACCGATGCCCGCATAATGTTCCAGCCGGCTATCCTAAAATAAATCGCATGAAAAACTGCTGGTCGGCCCCGAACTCGTAATCGGCCTAAACCCGTTTTTCGTTTCAAGCCGCTGTTGGTCCCTTCAATGCCGCCGCGAATTTTATAGCGCTCTCTAAAAACTTCCGTATCCTGCTCACGTCTTCGGCTGGCAAGCCTTCGCTGTTTTGCCGTATGCTCAAGTTTGTATTGGCCCGCAATCTTTTCAACAGGACATTGCTTACGAAATTCGCATTGCCCGCAAGTCGATTCCGGCATTAGTGTTTTGGTTTTGTCCGTGTCGCTGTTGTGCTCTGAACTCTCAGGTTCATATCCTGCAGGACAACAAATAATTTCTTCTGTTTCTTCATCAACATTAAAATCGTCTATATTCAACTGCTCATCATCTTCGGTTGAAAACCCAGGAACTGGTCCAACAAGCTCTACGCCTTGCTCGGCGGCAAGCTGAACATTTTCATCGCCGGCGTAACCGGTATCTACAAGCATTTCATCGGGAGCAAGATCGTTTGCTTTCAAATCCTGTAAAACATCTTCAACCGCGTTAGCGTCCGCTTCTACCGCTGTCTGGGCAATAGCAGAGGTAATGAGCTGCACATCGTTATCACCATTGCAGGTTTCGGACAACTGTACCTGGTAGCCGGGGCCTTTGTGGCCATCATACGTGGCATCTGCATCGACGGATTTTGCATTACATTGCCGCCGGTCTTTTTCTTTATGCTGACCTTGTCTTCATGAACTTCACACTGTTCGTAAAAGATTCGTTCAACTGCTTTATAAGTATCTTTGCCATTGTATTTTGCATTGCTGCCAAAATGTCGAATGATAAAGTGCATATCTTAGGCTACCTGTTGGCGAAGCAGCCTGCGTAATTGGCGGTCTTTTTTCGTGTCGGCGAATAACTGATTAACGCCGGGTGCATAACGATTACGAAGAGATTCTTCGAGTGAATTATAATCATCTTTGTTACTGCGAATGACCTGGGTTAAAAAACGCTTGATAGCTACACCCATAAGACGGGTTCTTCCGAAGCTGGCCATATCGCTGAAGATGTGTGTTGAATCCAAACGCTGCTTGTCAATTTTGATGCCGAGAACATTGACAAGCTTGACCGTAATTTCGTCCATCGTTGCTTTGGCTATGTCATCTTCTTCGAACAGATTAATGTATCGCTCCAGCGTACGCATCGCAATATCATGTGTCACCGGCTCAAGGTTAAGGGCATAATGAATGGCCATATTAAAGCTGTAAGCTTCGAGGGTTTCATCTTTTGTCCAGTTCTTGAATTCCTTAATCAACAATAGCCCGGCAATCGAATACAGTTCCTTGGTCGGCCTGCCCATCGTTGAGTCGAAGTGTCCGCTGACGGCATCGACAGGCATAAGTTCGAGAATGACATGCCTGAAAACACCATGCCAGCTGTCGAGCAGACGTTTGCGAGTTTTTTCGGTCAGGACGCGGTCAAACGGGTCGAAAAGCCGTGTTTGTTGGGGATTTACAATTTTATGCATAATTGCTCCAAGTACTTTATACGTAAGAGCTTGCATTGTATTGACTATCTCGCCCAAGTCAACCAAAAAAACACATAACTACCTTATTTTACAATAAGTTATGACAATTTTTGCGAGGAAATACTTTTGACGCAGGCATCAAAATTGGAAAGATCCTGCTTTTCCAAAAGTATCCTCACAAATAATAAAAGATGTTTGGTGTTTGGGAGGGATGGAGCTTACTTCAGAACTTAAAAATGCTTTGGGACTGTTAGGGGACGAGCAATGGCTGGTCGTGATGCCAGGATATGTTATTACTAACCAGAGCATAAT
>JBDRHL010000182.1:0-9740 GCA_043816955.1 Planctomycetota bacterium
AAGCTTCCCACAAGTGTTTCGTTGCGATTCATAATATAGGAGTGTTCTTCAATTGTTGCCAGGTAAAACGTGGAGCAGATGTTAGCTGTCGAAATCTTTTAAGTGTTAACCATTTCTTACTCTTATCACGGTACCATTGTCAGCGGCATCGCGTGCGCACAGGCATACATAAGTAAGCATAAATGCATCTTCGGTGGTAGCTTGAGGCGGAAATTTACTGATTAAGCTTAACAGGAAACTGCGGAAAATCATATTTGGGCTGTCAAGTGTAATCGTTTGGGGCTGCGCATCTTTTGCCAACAAGCAACACGTATTGGTAACAGTACCTGCTTCCAAAACACCTTTTGTACCAACAATTCGTACCCAATCGTCATTATATGTGCCAGCACTTGACGGTCTGCACAAATCCAGACTTGCAGAGGCATGGGCTCCGTTACTTAATTCTAATATCATTGAGCAGTTATCCTCGCATTGCCTGAAATCTTTATGCGCAAAATTGGAATGCATTGCAGATACAGCAGCAAACTTAACACCAGTTATAAAATTAATCAAATCAATCGCGTGGATTCCAACCCAACAAATAGTGCCGCCGTAGAAACGTCGTTCGACAAACCAAGGTGGTCTTGTCCCCCATTTATACGACTTACGGACATTAGCCAAAACAACTTCTCCGATATCACCTCGCAGATAGGCCTTCCTTGCCGCAATAAACACAGGAACGGCCCGCATTGAGAGCATGGCCATAACCTTGACATTTGTTTTTTCGACGGTCTGGCGGAGCTTCTGCAGGCTATTATAGTCAATGGCAAGGGGTTTTTCACAAATCAAATGACATCCGGCTAGAGCAGCTTCAGTGGCAACTTCAGAAATCATATTTAATCGGGTGCTAACTATCGCTACGTCCGGTTGAATTGTTTTGAGCATCTGCCGATAGTCTTCGAAGAAACGAACGTGCTTGTTGTAAATTTTGTGGTTTGTTACGACATCAAGATTCTCGCCACTTAAGGCTGGAGCAAACGCTACCAGCTGTGCTTCAGTCATGCAGTGCATTTCATCGAAGACGCTTGCAGAGTGCCCAAAACCACCAATACTTACAACTTTCAAAGAAACCACGTGGAAACCTTCAACTGAAGTTTTATGCAGTTATATACTCAAATCCTAGCCGTGTTATACAAATCCATAATATCACCTTGCTGCAAAAGAGCAATGTTTTTTAATTTCCTCTTATTCACTCACGTACAGGCGGGATAAAATAATCGAGTCCTGCAGTTTTGCATGATTCAGAGCGTATCGTAAAAGAGGCGTGACCGCTGCGGTTTTGACATCAAGGCTCTTAAAGTCCAAAAAGTTTCCTGGCCGCCTCATATAGCACCACATGTTTTTGCTTTTCTGTAATTTCGGATTCTCTGATCACACCAAGCTGCATATCCACAGACCCTTCTGTCATACCTGACCCGAAGAGAACCCTTTCTGCCCCTAATTTATCAACTGCAACTTTAATCTTATCAAAATGTGTATAACTGCTGCCGGTATCTAGGTAAATGTTTCTGTGGTTTTTTGCAATCTCAATTGCTTCCCGCCACTGCGGACCACCCATATGACCCATAATAATTTTTAGCTCCGGCAGCAACTGCGCAAGATTCGCGATAAAACGCGGATGGCTTTTAGGAACCGGATTGCCATGTTCACCATAGGGCCAAGAATGAATCAAGGCTACTTTGCCGGATTGGGACACCTTTTCAAACAGTGTGATAACTTCCGTATCATCAGGTTGTCTGGCGGAATATTCCGGATGGTATTTTATACCCTTGCATTTTGGTAAGGACAAATACATTTCCATTTGCTCGAATGATTCTCTAATATAATTGCCATTGATAAAACAATAACCGTAAAGGTTGTCGTATCTGGCGATCTCTTTGAACAGGAGCTTATTGCCTTGGCGAAAATCCTGCAAAATGCTTATACTTGACATCATAATAGCCTGCTCAATACAGCGTTTCTGCATGATTGACAGAATATCTTCCAAGCTTTTAAAAGGAATTGGAAAATACCATTTTCCATAATATACATGAATATCGATGACCTTCATGTTCCGATCAACCTCAAAATATTATCTGAGAAGATTTTCTTTTTTGCCTGTTTTGAGACTGCTGCGTTAGAAATTGGCAAAATTGCTGAGTAAAAACAATGTAATGGAGCACCCGAACCAAATACGAGTCTATCTTCGCCGACCTGGTCAACGAGGACTTCTATAAACTCTGAGCTGCCAACCAGATGTGTTTCCACGAATATAGATGGATTTTCCTGGGCAACTACAATAAACTCGGCCAAATTAGGATACATTCTGATAGATTCGATTAATATAGAATTGGGCAGTCCAGCAGTTACACTCGATATCTGGGTTATGCCCTCGGAGGATGGGATCATTAAAACTAGATTCGTTTCACTTAGTCTTGTAAGCAGTTTTTCAAAATGTTTTTGGGATATTTTCCAATCCTGTTCTTCAGGGAAAAACCTGACTATTCTGAAGCCCATCGCTACTATCCGTTCAACTTCCCCAAGAACACCGAAATAAGTGGAGGGGTTAATAGTTGCTACGGGGAACAATCGTCCTTTTGAATCCCTGCAAACTTTGAGGGTGGCATCATTCCCCTCTGCAAAGTCATACAGAATACCCCGCGTTGAGCACGTAAAAGCTTTGCTAACTCCAGCCTTATCCATCCGAGAAAGGAGTTGATCAGGTGAAGTGTCACAATTTGACTTTGGCCAAAAGCCACACACTGTATTTACATCTATTATTTCAAACATGATTTGGCTTTCTGATCTTTATGTTGGGTGCAAAACGAAAATTGCGCATTCCGACTGCAGAAGCTTCCAATCATTTTTTTGCCATTTTTTCATAATCATCTATTGCATTGCCTGTGCCCATGGGATAACAAACAAAAAATACCTTAACAGGCTCTCGCACTATTATCCTTATGTTTCGCCCCCTTACTACAACAACGGTATCACCCGGACCGGCAACAAGCTCTTGAGAGCAGTTCTGCGATCTCACATACAAGCTGCCTTCAATGACAAGCAGTAATTCGTGAAAACTGTCTTGTTCTTTGCCCAAGTCCTCATATCCGTCCTGAGCTTCCCAATAGCCGGCAACAAGTCCTTGCTCTTTATCCTTCAAGAAATAATGAAATTCGCTACGCTTGAAGCGTTGCCAAGGGTCATGTAGGTCGTACTTAACCTCGTTAAATTTAACTATATGCGGCAGTTTCTTAAGCTCTTCGTTCACGCTAACTCCTGTTTTTACTGTGTATATTGTTACCTGACTGCTTAATTAAAACATCCTAATCATTATCATACTGGGTAGCAGTCTGCAATAGGAAAATTTGAATAGATGCTGTTGAATGCTGCTAAGATAGATACGAATGTTTGCAAGCAGACTGGCAATATGGTATTCTGAAATTATGCGGCAGGAAACAATATAAGAGCTTTTGGCTTATTATAAAAGTGGTTTGTATATCTGGTGAACCAAATGCTTGTATTTGAAACATATGGTGGTCCATTTGATCGCGGTAAATGTCATGGTCATGCCGTGGCGCATAGAAATGATGCCTGGATGCAAGAAGCATCAAAAGAACTTGTTCAGCATTTCAAAGTTAATTCCATTAGCGAGGCAATCACAAAAAGCCGCGACAGGATCCAGCTTTTTTGCGACTGGTGGGCTGCCGCAGAACCTGACAGCCTTGAAGAATGCCATGGTATCGCAGCAGGGTTGGATACTGAAGCAGAGATCTGTCTAGCATATAATACTTTATACAGGCTTATCAGCAGCCCGGCCCAATGTACTGTTATTGGTGTTCTAAGCGATAAAAATGAACCACTCATCGGTAAGTCTGACGATGTTTGTGTAAACGAATTGGGCGCAAATGTTATTGAAATATCACATCCAGATAAAAATTATGGCTTTTTGTCGATTCGTTTTGCCGGCACAGTCTGGACTTTTTCCGGTATGAATGAAATGGGACTTGCAGCAGGTCTAACCGGTATTACGGGGCCCACCCTGGAGAAAAAAGGTGTGCCTTCTTTAATAGGCGTTCATAGTCTGCTGCAGCATTGCTCAACAGTGGGAGAGGCTATAGATTACCTAAATTTGTTGAAAATGAATTTTGGCGGCTTTAGCGTACTATTGGGCGATGCTAAGGGCCACATGGGGCTGGTAGAGAAGAACGGGGCAGGCACTGTAATATTGCCCTGTCAAAAAGATGGCTGGTATATACACACCAACCATATTCTTGACGGAGCTTTGGCCTTAGAATGCCCCCAGCAGGTTGAACCCATTTATAGCAACAGTCTTGGAAGGTACGAAAACGCGATGCAGCTTGTTCCGCAGAAGCCACGCGATGTTACTGGTATAATAGAGTTATTCAGTAACCGCAGCCAGACAGGTTCCATCGTTCAGAACGGCCCCGATGGCCTGTACACAGATTACCGTGCGGTATACCTTCCGGCAGAAAAAAAAATCATCTATATGGAGGGTTATAAGAACGACGATAAGACCGAGTTGCATCTTGCGGATTTCTTTGGCTAGGTTGCCCTCGGTAAGTTCTGGGCAGTCTGAAAATGCACTTTAGAGGATGATTTTTCGGTCCAGCAAGTGTCGAACTGACTCCTTCAAGCAGAAGGGGTTTCCATCATGTCAGTTGATAACGGGTAATCGCGCGTACAATTTTGCTTGATTACCCCCAGTATTTATTTGTATACTGTATATTGACAATAATGAAGCTGTATTTTTGTCTTATGCTTTTTTTGGAGGAGTTTGCGGTGTTTGTTTGGCAAGCCAAGATAAAGCTCTTGTGGAGCGTATGTCTTTGTTTTTTATTTTTTACCTCTTTTACATACGCAGGAGATGATGAACCTGGGGATGCGGGAGGGCTTCGGTGCGCTTTCTGGCCTCACGTATCTGAGTGCAAAGACTGTTTCATTGATTTTACCAGCTACGTCATGGGACAGGGTTATGTACCGCCTGTTCAGCAGGTTCCTGGCAGTTTCCCATGGCTGTGGGTTGAAGCGGAAAGTTTTCCACAGCGAATACTTTCCGGCGCGACATTCTGGCAGCAGGTTGGTTTCTCTGGAGCATCTGGCAACGAGATCTTGCGGGGGCATGTCTGGAATGATTTGACCAGCACACGAAGAGTGGTGCATATTCCAAGCGAAGGTTATTACAGAGTATGGGTACGGTATTATTACGAACATACCAAACCATGTAGTTTCAGATTGAAGATTTTACACGCTCGGGCAGCGGACATGAGCTACGACCGGTGGTATGATTGGTGGCTTGTTGAACCGGAGGTGTACCTTGAGAGAAAATTCGCCGAGGACGACTACGATCCAGGTACTGGTTGGCGATGGGAAAGTGCTTATTGTTGGCTGCCGGCGGGGGATGTTGCATTAGAGTTAAATGGGGCAAGGCATCTGGGCACTTATGGGTATCGAAATGTCGATGTAATTGTACTTACGACAGATCCACTTGCCGATGCAGATATTGGTGATCGTCCACCGGGCACATGGGATGATACTTTGGTCTACCATTCAGCTTCGGAGGATACGAGTCTATTGTGGGAGTGGTGGCAGGTTCATCCGGGATCTGCAACAATCGAGTCCCCCATACCATCTGACCTGTATAATCTGTGGCAACAATGGCGAAACGGTCGGATTGATTACCTTGGGGGGTTGGATGCCAATGCCATTACTGATATTCACACATTACGTTTAATGCGATGGGCTGTATTTGATCCAAGATGGAATCTAATCGGCATTGCCTCAAGAGTTTCAGACAGAATAACATATCTGCAAAATCAAGTTAGCCAAGTACCTGTGAATGGTTTCTTCAAGTGGTTTGAAGCCGAAGACTTTTTAACCATGACGAAGATTGGTTCGATTTATACTGATGACAGATGGTACAAAATGAACATTGCTGACTGGCCTTTGTCTGATCGGCTGTGGGAATGGAATTATTCATATCCTGAGATATGCTCAGACGGCCAATATCTAACAGCTCAAATCTGGACGGGTTTGGCTGGAGCAGTAAAGCCCATCGACCTGCCAGCCGGTACTTATCGGATTTACGTGCGATATTTTGATGTCATAGGAAGCAGAAGTGATTTTACGGTCAGTCTCCACTCGCAGTCTGATACAGACTTCACAAGTCCTATCTGGAGTAAAACGTTCGATCAAACTGACAAAACTCCTAATCCGTGGCGGATGTGGGTATGGGATTATGGCCAGGCTTCTGTGCCTACAGCGGGCAGTTACAATATTTTGATCAAAAAGAACATTGCACCCCCTTCTGTTTCCCGACGGTTTGTGGACTGCATCGCAATATCGGATTCCAGTTCCTGGTATCCAGACCAGATTGAAAAGCAGATACCGTCTTTGTCAACAGCAGATGCTTTGAGGAACGCTTCTTTACAGAAATTTCCATCTTTGGATGGTCTGTTGCTGTGGTCAAAGAATAGCTGTCGCTGGACAGGTTGGTCTTCGCAGGATTGGCCGGAATCATCGGACGAGCTTATTGGTTCCGAAGGTATCACAGTTGAGCCTGTTCGTACAGGTTTGATCTCAAGTCATCTGCTGTTCGTAACTAATCCCAACGATCAGCCGATTACCATTGATTTGTCAGTTGGTAGTGAAAACCAGGGCTGGCTATCAGCTTATCTTGTTGCATCTTTGCTTACCCATGAGTGTAACTGGCAGCCTCATGTGTTGCTCAAACGTCAGCAGATAACTGTTCCGCCGAGATTAACAACTGGCATATGGCTGAAAGTAGATTCAAGAGATCTGGATCCCGGAGACTACTCAGGTTCGATAAATCTCGGCCCTGCAACAGTACCAATATCCTTCAGGGCTTATCCTAACCCTACGATCCCCAGGGAAGGGTATTTCGGCAGCGGCTGGTCACCAGGTTATCCTGGGCTTGAATTCTTCAAGGACTTAGGGGACCACGGGATTAATCTTGTTCACGAAGCTTTAATGCCCAAGGAAGCGATGGAGCAGTGTGGGCTGCGAATGTGCCTGGCGACACCATTTGAGGATGACCCACATCATGTGCCGACGCAGTCGGAGGTTGGGAATATTGTTGGGATAACTGCGACCCTTGGGTTGGATTACAATGACTGGACCTGGCGAATATTTGACGAACCGTGGCGGGAAAACTACCAAAACTGGGTTGCTTGCGCACAGGGCATTAGGACCGCAGATGCAAATATTCAGATATGGTGTAACCCAGGTGGTTATGAATATACTGGTCCGACGTTTCCAAATGGAATACCGGAAGATATTGCGGCAATGGCCCCATACAGTGATATTTTCTGTCCTTACATGAATCACTTTTATTCGGGTTCGGATAATTACAGCGAATATGCCAAGAACATTGGTAATGTGAAACTGTTTTATGAAACACCGTTTGGCTTTGATCTTGCACCTGCTTCGGCTCTTGACATGATAAATCTGCTCAGGCCCGCAAATCGGTATAGTCGCGACGGGATTGACTGGTGGATAATGGTTAATTATTCAGGTGGAATTTATGACAGTCACCATGACGGTCCATGGAACGACATAGACGGTTCGACTAATTATCCCGGCCAGACGGTCAGATTATATCCTGGTTTCGGAATGAAGCCTATATGGACCAGGTCTTACGAAGCTTACGGAGAAACTATTCAGCAATACAGATATGGCGCAGCGGAAATCATTTTTGAAAAGCCGGTTGAGATTGCCAATGGTTCTGCGTGTGATAAAGGCAACCTCGCAGTGGCCTGTCTGTGCCCCAACTCGGTCGGAATTGCCTGGGTCGGTAGCGATGATCATCTTTACTATACAGAATACAGCAATGGCCAAAAAACCATAGATGGTGAAGTTGTAACCACGCGAACAACCAACCAGATAATGGGAGTAGATTCGACAATTACCGGGGATATAGTTATCGGTGCGGTTTGCGATGGCAATGTTATGAAGTTTGTCAAAAATGGTGGAGCTTTTCTTGAAACGTCTACGGGATATACGGCTCTGACCGATGGTATTAATCGAGGGTTTGGGGTCAATGCTGTCACAGGATTGAGTTCATTCCTGTTCCAAAATGGCAACTCACTGGTTTGCCTTGAGGAGACGTCTCTAGGTGTGTGGTCAGGTTCTATAGTTGACAACAATGTGCAAGTTCGTGCGTACCCTTGGTTAAAATATAGCTGGGATGGCGAGTCGATAATCACATGGAAAGGAGGCAAGAAAGGCGGTGCTTCTTACAAAGACTGGGCTGGGCCACTGCATGGCAACATCAGGGAATTTGGCCAGTATGAAGCTTCTTACCATAGCGCATTGGCGGTTGATCCATCTGGATATCTCTACTGCCTTGAAAGCAGCTCAGTCGGTACAAGCTTGTGGAAATATGGAAATGGGTGGGCATGGGTTGAGGTTGGGCCGGTCGTTGATTCAGCCATAACCGGTGATGATGTAGGATATGATCTAGCGGCGGGGCCTGACGGTAAACTTGCTGCTGCTGTCTGGGATCAAAATACGATCAAATTAGCGGTGAGAGACCCACTTTACGGTACCTGGTCTTTGCAGAGTTTGCCAAACAGGACTGCGCCTCCTGTAACTGCTTCGGTTCAAAACTTTCCCTCGATTGTCTATGACGACACAGGTAGGTTGTATGTGTGTTTGTATGACAACCACCAAGACAAAATCCTGCTTCTGGCAAGTAAGCCGAATTCTACAGCTCCCATTTGCGGTGATAGTGCTTATTTCTATCCAACAGGGGATCTTAATGAGGACTGTTACGTTGATTTCCATGATTTTGCCCATCTGGCTTTCCACTGGCTCGAAAACTCAGTACCGGATGGCCAGGGAGCCGGGGGGCAACCTGTTATCCTTACCGCCCCCAAAACCCAGGCGTGTAACATTCACAATACTCAGCCTGATACTAGTTACAACACCTGGAATCTCTGGATTGGCTGGGACGGTGCAGGTCAGATTATGGACGCTCTACTGGAATTTGATATGTCGGCAGTTCCTGCGGAGGCAACGATCCAGGACGCAAAATTTTATTATTCCGATTATTACAATACGAATCCACCGGAAGTACTTCCTTTATATGCCGAAGTCTACGAGGCCACCAATGCCTGGAATGCTGTTACAGAAACATGGAACAGCTACAAGTCCAAAGGTCTACCGGGGTACGAGCCAACGATTTTGGGTATCGCTGATTTTGACACTAAGAATGGTTATACTATGAAGTATGTCTCTTCTGCCGGACTTACCTGGCTTGTTCAGAACTGGCTCGATAATCCCAACCAGAATCAAGGCTTATACCTCAAGAAGGATGTGCAGGACATCGGCTATTGGTGTCAGATGACAAGCACCTGGCCTGCTGGTACTGAGCCTTATATGGAAATTATATATACCATCCCAGTGCCTGCCTGCGGGGATGCGAACCATCCTTATCCAATCGGAGACCTAGACTGGAACTGTGTGGTGGATTTCAGTGATCTTCAGCTGTTTGTTACGCACTGGCTGGATTGCAGCGATCCAAATACGACGTTATGTGGTCCAGACTAGTAGTCTGTCAAGATTGTTAATGTAAGTGAACAATATTTGCCGATACCTTCATAAGGACATAATATATCGGGCCTTATTAAGGAGAATCGGCTATGGAAAAATATGTTGTAGAACTGACAAGTGAAGAACGGAAA
>JBDRHL010000183.1:0-2275 GCA_043816955.1 Planctomycetota bacterium
TCCTCGACGCCCCAATCGTGGGGCAGGCTCTGCAGGCGCCATGATGAATGATCGAAGGTCTCTAATTCGCCCCCTTCCACGTTTCCCCGTTGAAAACGCCAATCCGCATCGAACAGTATCTCCAGGCGGATGGGAGCCGGATTGAAAGCTCCTGCGGCAGGTCTTTCAGATTCAGGCACCTGGTTGCCCCAGAAGTCACGACCATCGTTGTTATAGGAAAGGTTGTACTAGACCCAAAACAAGCGAGTTATTTTAAGTTCCAACGCAACAGAGCCGATGATTTTATCCGGACACAACCTTCCCGCCCCAGCCGATTGGCTGGTTAATTTTGTCGCCTCAAATTGTCGTTGTGTCATATCTTTGTCGTTTCTTAATTTCTCAAAAGGTTAGCAAATATCGCAGCGTCCGTACTGCGATTTCTCTATGAATATTTCTCAACATCGCAGTGGATGCCGCAGCATTTTCAGCCCTCTAAAAAACACATCCAGCCAGGGATTCCATGACAGTATTCGATACAGTATTTTTCTGCCTGTCCGAACAATCTGACACGGAAGCTGAATAAACGCATTGTGGAATTTCTTGAACTCCATCTTCAAAACCGCCTGCTTGTCGGCCTTGTACTTTTGCTTCCAGCGTCCCTTTTCCGGAAGCAGTAAAGCGAACCACGCTTTCAAGGTCCAGGCTAATGACGCCATCACCATATAAGCCCAGTTGCTTGTCAGATTATCAACCGGCATACGCATCGCCTTGACGCCGTTTTTTAGTTGCTCAATTAAATTCTCCTGATTGCAGCGTTTGTTGGCCAGTCGAACAATTTCGGCTGACGTAGCTTCAAAGTCGTTGGTGATATAAAAGAAATAGCGTATATCGTCGAACAAAACCTGTTCGCCTTTTTCCACCGAGAGATTTTTTCGCAAGACAACAATACGATAAGTTTTTTTGCATTTGGTCGGACTATACTTAAACTCAGCAACATCTTCGGATTGCAAACGAATGTTCTTATACTCTCGCTCTACAACAATACGTTCCTTGACATTCTCGGGTCGCTGTCTCGGCTCCGTGCCGACCTCATATTTGGCAGGACGCATCAAAGGTCTCCAAAAGCACTCTGGAAGGCCGTCGGCCAGCTTTTCCAGGTTTCGCATGGCGTTGATGCCAAAGACAAACCTTACATTTTGGTCGTCCCATTCATCAAGATGTTTTGTCTGGCTGAAATCGGTGTCGCCCCTGATCAGTATCTTTTTGAAACCTCCTCTACGGCATAAGCCTATCGCCTTGCTGATATACCGGGCCGCATTATGACTGCTGGTGCAGTTGCCGCTGCGATTGACCAGATACAAAGGCTCGCTCGTATTCGCCAATGAAACCAGCAGAGGATGATAACCCCAGATGCCTTTATAAGACATATCCATGCCTTCCTTGCACTCGCCGGTCGTGCCAGTTATTGTGCCGTCGGCGTCGATGACGGCTTCATTGAAAAACTCTTGCGGCTGTTGCTTCCATATATCAAGGCGAACACTGTTGATGGTATCCATTAGAATCTCAACATCGCTGCCGGTAAATCGCCTGCAAAAGTCTCCGGCCGTTGTGGGATCGGGGATCCTTTGGACGCCGAGGGCATTGAGATAAACTTCGTCGTTTCGCAAACGCTCCAGATATTCCAAGCAGTCGCCGTTACTGAAAATATTGTAGGCGATGTTTAGAACGTGATCGGATTCATGATAAGGCAGATGCCGCTTGAGAAGCTTGAGATTCTCGTCGATTGCCTTCATCAGCCCCGTTCTCTTTGCCACCAGGTGCATCCCGCCGACACCACCGTAAGCCAGACCACCGGCCCGATCGGCAATGTCATAATGAATGTTACCCGCCGAAAACATCGGCCTGTCCTGTTCTTGCCAGTTGATGGGACGGAGCCTGTACTGAATTCTTTGCTTGCGTCGTCTGATCTTTTTTGATATTCTCTTGTTCACTCGAAATGCCTCCTTGCATCGAAATATTGCTTGTGTGATTTTTTACTAAAACCCATTATAAGCAAAGATACAGGGCATTTCGAGTACTTTTGTTAAGTCATCAATAACAAAACTCAAGAAGTCACGCTTGTATAGGGGCTAGTAGCATAGCAATTTCCATTTTCGGTGCCACCGGGTTGTCCATTGCCGCGATGATCTTCGGCAGTACTGGCTTGGCCGTGGAGCCAATCATCGTCAGGGCGTTAACAGCCACCAAGACTGTTTTCTGGTCGGCGCTGGACATCGACGCCGACAGGAACTGAAGG
>JBDRHL010000184.1:0-43783 GCA_043816955.1 Planctomycetota bacterium
ACGTTAAGTATTTGCGATTACAAAGTTTGGGAAATCCTCAAATATCCAGTCGTTCTTCAATGTTTGATATATGATTCCCAAAAACTTCCGGGCAGTAGCAATAATCGCTTTACCACTGCCACGATGGCGTTTGATACGTTCGTAATATCGACGTAAATAAGGACTGTAACGCGTAGCTACCAATGTGCATTGAACCAAAGTTGTTCGGCCTATCTTTGAACCATTCTTGGTTATCCGGCCATGACGAACCGTCTCATTGGAGTCGGATACTCTGGGAACTATCCCAAAATATGCCGCCAGCTTGTCTTCATCGGCAAAATCGTTGACATCATCGATTACCGAAAGAAGCACTGTTGCTGAACGCTCACCGATACCCTTGATGCTGGCAAGGTTCTTATGGCCCTTAAGATTCTTACCATATTCCGACATCTGCTCATCCAGCTTCTTGATGCTGTTATTTAATGAACGTATCTGTTCGACAAGAACCTCAAGCTCAACACGGACAATCACATCCCAATCAAGAGACAATACTTTCTTCAGATGTTTTTCAGCCGACAATGACTCTTTCTTGTACTTCATACCGTGACGGTTAAGTACATTGTGAATCTTGTTGATCAAAGCTGTACGCTGCTTGACCAGCTTATCTCTGGTGCCGGCCAATGAATGTAATTGTGCGTTTTCTTTGCTTTTCATTCTTGCCTCAAGCAGCATATCCTTACTCAAAAAAAAGGCCAATGTCCTGGCATCATGCTTGTCAGTCTTCTTGACTGACTTGCGGATAACCTTAAACTGATGAGGGTCAACCACAACAACCCTCGAAACTCGATTACTGACCTGTTCGGCAAACCAGGCTGTATTGCCGGTCGCCTCTACCGCAAGTTCATCACGCTTACGCAAGGTCTTGCGAAACTGACCTGTCCTTCTGATGTCAAAGGTTGCTATCCGTTCCTTGCCCTGACTGCTTCGGTAGCAAACAGTGAAACTGTTGCTGTGCAAATCTACTCCCAAATAACTCATCTGCAATTCTCCTAATCTCAAAAAAAAGGTTAATATTACTTGGAGTAGACTTGTCCTTGTCGATGGACTTACTGCGTCGGCGCTCACCATACTCCTATACAGGGTCGCAATGCCCTAAGGTGGCTGATTCGGTCATAGGTCTGATTAATCTCCTTCACGAGGTCACAATGCCCCATATAAACAATGCAGCCTATGGCCTATTCTACTCCGGCTGAAAGTCCAATCGTAACCGAAGCTCAAACGCCAACAAAATATTTTACGAACAGATATTTTTTCGCTTTTTTCCCCTTCACAATACATGGCGAAAAAAGAAAGAAAAAATATCATTCACTTGTCAAAGAGCCGTTTCCCGCCGAAGGCGGGTTTATCGTACCATCTCCTTCCGGTATTTACATTTACCCAAAAGCTTATCAGCCAATATAGCTGCCCAACTAACAAGTTGCAAGATTATCACCCGTTTTGAGATCTACCGCTACCACCAAGGCGGTAAGAAAACCAAGTTTTACCGTATCTTTCAGTCGAACGGCGTGACATGATTTCTCTTATAAACTTATAAATCTCCTGTGTTCTTGTTTTGTAGTTAAAATATTTTTGCGCCCTCCGCCATGCGGACATAGCAATATGCCGACCATGGTCAGGCATATTAATCAATTCCTCCAGGCCTTTAGCTATGGTTTCTGCATTCGCAGGTCTTATAACCATAGCATCGATCCTGTCCTTGAGATACAAGGGAATATCTCCGACACTTGCTGTAATGACCGGGCACCCGGAAATCAAATATTCAGGAAGTCTGGTCGGAAAAGCTGCTTTTGCGGTTACATCATCAGGCCGAATAAAAAGAAGCGCATCCGCTTCGTGAAGTCTTTGTCTCACCTCGTCATCGCTGACTCTTCCAAGAAAATTAACTTTGTTCCTTAACAGGCCGTCACTTTCACAATACTTCCTGGCTTTCAAAGCCTGCCCCGCCAATCCTGCCGAGCCTACAATATTAAATTCAACATTATAATTTTGTAACAGGAGCGATTTTACAGCTCCAAGCATTTCAAAAGGCCCGTCTCGATGTCCCATACCACCTAAATATACGACATTAAAAGGAGCAGAAAAAGCATCCCCACCCGTCTCCTTAAGCCTTAATTCATCAGGCACTTCAATAACAGCGGGTATACAGATAGACTTTGTGCCGCGCTTGTTGTAGAAATCTGTCAAAAACCTGGAAATGCCGATCACGCCATCTGATTTTACCACGGAAAAACGAGCACCTATTTGGCAGTCCAGAAAATAGGGATTTAAAATCCCGCCCCTGAAGTAATTTACCCCAGGCCACTCTACTATATCCCGAATAAGAACAAAATCATATCTTTCCTTCAGGCGATTGAACTCTTTCAGCGCCGCATGACTGATAGTGTATTGTATAACAACATCTGCCTGTTTTTCTTTAAGCAACTGTTCTACTCTATCACTTGCCCGTCCTATTCCTTTCCGCCAGGTTTGGTGCCATTTAATCCTGTCAAAAAATGACCGCTTTTCCCGATGACCATAACTGAAACCAACTACGCTTTCATAAGGAATATCCATATAATAGCGATTGCCGTCCTCTTTCAAATCCGCTTTACGATCAGATATTTCGACCTGACTAATAACTCGAACCTGTGCACCTGCTTCTTTCAAACCTCGTGCAAAATATCTCATCCTGGAGGCGCTGGCACTGCCAAAGGGAAAAAGAAAATTACCCACAATAACAATTTTCACTTCTTATTCCAGAGCTTTAATACCTCATGATAGGCTTCGAGCGTTTCGTTAAAAACTTTTCGAGGATCATGCCTTTTCAGCGCCGCTTCCCTCGCATTTCGACCCAGCGATCTTGATAAACCGATATCATCCAGCACAGTTATCAGGCTGCTTTTCAAACGCTCCAGATTTCCCGTCTCAAATAATAAACCGCTGACCCGGTTATCAATCATCGATTTGATACCCCCTGTCATACAGGCAACACACGGCAAACCGACACACATCGCTTCGGCCAGACTGTTCGGGTTGTTGTCAAGATATGTTGCGTGAACATAAACTCGGGCGTTTTTCAGCTCATCGGCGATCTGTTCCTCACCAAGGTAACCAAGAAATTTTATCTTGGCCTCTACACCCAGCTTCCTAGCTAACTTTAATAAATAACCTTCCCAGCCCCTGTCACTTTTATTGCCCGTCATTCTAAGTTCAATATCGGGATACTTGTCCCGCAGTTCTGCAATAACACGTATCAAATCATGAAAGCCCTTTGCGGGCGTACACCGCGAACAGGCAAATAACCGGAAATTATCCTCACAGTCACCCTGCCATATGGTCTTATAAAAACTTGGCCTTAAAACCCGCCATGCCTGATAATAACCCTTAAGTTCTCGCGCCATTTCATGTACACATGATTTATCCCATTCTGTCCTCCCTATATAGTAATGATTCCTCTCAAATACCTTCTGTTCACTTTTATATCTTAAATAATTGGTCGCTTCAGTAAATAGGACACCCAATATATATTTGATGTTTTTATAAGAATACATATTTTTAAGAATAACATCCATAAAGCTTAAATTGCCATAAGGACGCTGAATTACCGCTTTCATAAAAAGTTGTATGGTTACCACAACAGGAACATTTACAAAAGGCGTTATTTGACCATAAAAATACTCTGTCCCATTAACATCAACAATATCAACATCCAGATTATTTATTAACCCGGCAAGTTGATTTAAAAGTTTTCTAGAATTTAAACCTGAAATGTTCCATGCAGACGCAGGAAACGAATAATATCGGATGCCGTCTTCTTCAAACATTTTGTAAGATTTATATATCGGGCTACAATTGACTATTGTCAAATCAATTGAAGAATCCTTCCTGAATTCATTTGCAAGCCCGCTTAACCACCAACCTGAACCAGAAGGTTTCATTCCCAACTGCTTCAAAACCGCCGGCATGGGAATATTTACAAACCACAGCACATTCATAGCTACTCCTGCTGATCAACTAGATCATTCTTATAAATCCTGCCGGATTACCGCCCCATATCTGCCGAGGCGGTATATCATGTGTAACAACCGAACCTGCCCCTACTACCGACTGGTCCCCGATTGTAACACCTTTTAATATGATTACATGACCGCCGATAAAACACTCTTTTCCGATAGTTATCGGCGCAGTTTTAACCTCATAATCACCGCCAAGTCTTATTTCCGGCTTCAATGAGTGAAAATTAGTATCGTAGATACACGTATCGCCCCCGATAAAAGTCTTTTCCCCTATGCTTACCCTTTCAGAACAGACTATTGTTGAGTTGGAGATCCCAACATCGTTCCCAATAAATAACTCAGCGCCGCGATTTACCCAGAAACCCGTCCTTTGAGAACCACCGACAGCATTATATGCGAATCCTGAAATGATTCTTACATTGTTCCCCAACACAACCTTGCTGTTCGGACTTATATGCAGATTAAGCCTGCCGCTGACCCGGACACCCCTGCCTGACTTGACTCCGCATATCTTGAATCGCAGCAGGGAAATAACCGTGTAGCAGCTTACCCTCCACTTCATAAGGCAAACATAACCAAAAACAGCGATTTTTCTGAAATATCCGCTCATCTGGACCCTGCGCCTTCTTAATGCTTCAAAGTGCCTTCTTCCGAAAGATTGTTTTCCTCATAAATATACGAACCATAGGATAAGGCCGTGTGATACTGGGCCTCCGCATTCGTAAGTAAACCTACACAAATAAAAAAGGTAAGCTGAATATTCACTGCACCCAGGTATCTCCCTGCGCCGCTCATCGCAATCATCGTCAATACCCAACAGTACATTGCCAGTATAGCCCAGTAATCATAATCATCCGAACAGACTTTCAGATATTTATATATCCTTGCCAGCCAGAAAATGACACAGCTCCACAGTATCAAAGCAAATACGCCTGTCTCATACAAAGTCTCTATAAGTAGGTTATGAATAGGCACGTACCGTACATCGCCTTCACCCTCGCCTTCATATGTAACAAGCCAAATACCAAAACCCGTCCCTTTGAACGGATGGCTCTTCCACTGATCTATTCCCCAACCCCACGCCGCAAAACGCCTGCCGGATAAATCCCTTGACCCTGCCGAGACCTGGAGTTTCAGGTATTTCCTGTTAATCCATTCCCGCAAAGCGTCATTGCCCAATGTGAACATATATGACATTAATAATGCTGCTCCCACAGCAAGCATCGTAGCAACCTTAAAAGTTCTTAAATAAACTTTCAGGCCTAACTTTCTGCTTGAAATAACAAAAAAAATCAAAACGAAAAAATTTGCAAGAACAAAAACGCCAATTGTAGGCTTATGAAAAGGAGCGATAATGCCATATGAAATAATGAACAAACTCAAAAAGGTGCCTTTATCGGTTATAACCTTTTGAGATAGAATTGCAATATACATAAAGATTAGAATATATTCACTATACCACCCAATTTGAAACCTCGAATCTTCATAAATCAATCCCGCAAAAGTCATAATCCCGATAGTGCCGTTATAAATGGCCATTAACATTCCTGCTTTATAAAACCGCCTAAGCAGCACCGACAACCTCACCCTCGGAGCAAGCGAACAGATCACCGGCACAATCCACGCCCCCAGAACCGTCTGACGTAAGTCTGCCAGCCAGAAATTCCCGGGAGCACCTGATAGCAGACCATTTAAAGCCCCGTAAATACCCCAACAGAAAATCAATACAAGCATCCATAAGCCTCTTGTCGTCTTATGCCCATAAGTTCTCCCTCTTGTAATAATATATAGCCCGATAAGGGCGGTTAAAGGATTATAAAAGATCAGCTCAGAGGGAAAAAGGTCCCACGGAGTGATCCTCGTCCACCACGCCCCTCCCTCTCCAAAAGCTCCCCGCAGATATGGCGTAAACAAACCTTCAACCAGGAGAATCAGCCACATAAGTAATATGAGATTCTCAGCAAACCTGCTGGGATTCTGGTACCCGGAGGGTATCTGGCCCAAAGAATCATCAAGGGTATCATCAGAATATGATATGGCATTAATCATCTTTTAAGAACTTCTTATCCGTGCTTCTTACATAAAGTAAATAAACAATAAGCCCCAGATTTATAATTAAATATGAAACACAAATAGCCAGCGCCAGCCCTTTTGCTCCCTTACTCAGAATCAACAACCATGCTAAAATCAAAACAACGCTGCGCAAACTACAAAACGAAAAATCAACCCATGCTTTACCGCGAGACTGAGCTACCTGTGAAAGAAGCCGCGCCAGTATCTGAAGATATACAGCAATGATCATTACAATTAATACTATGGAACCTCCAATAAAGTCCTTGCCGTAACTGTGCATTATTAATTTGCTCATAACAATTATAGGCACACTTATAAGAAGCGCAATACCCGAAACAGCAGAAATACTCCCCCTGATCGCTCTGTAGTACCTTCTGAAATCTTTTTGCCCGTAAAGGTTCGACAAAACAGGCAATGTAACGCTGAGAACGCGAAGAGGAATGAATTGAACCGCACTTTGCCATTGCAAAGTTGCATTGTATATGCCCATTTCTGCATATCCATTAGGTTGATTAACCAGCAAAATATTGCACAGCCACGAAGCCGGACCAATAATCATACCTGCCAAAAAAGTCGGTACCGAAAAGTTCCATAAAATAGGCCACTCTCGCCTGACTCCCCTGTATGAAATCACTATCCCCTTGTCCCTGCAGCATTTCCTTAAAACTACTTCAAAGATAATACAGGCAAACAGCCGTGAAAACATCAAACCTCCAACCGCCCCATTAAGACTCCACAATAAAACCCCGACAGAAATAAACAATAAAGTTAATATACCAACAACAAAATTACCATAGGCAAGCGGCCTGAATGATTCAAGCCCCGCAAATGCCGCCATCTGAACATTGCTTACTGTATTGAAAATCAACAGGGGTACCCCTAATCGTAATGCTGATACCAAATTATAATTTCCAAGAATCTTTTCGGAAATACTATCTGCAAAAACAAAAAGAAAAACTGATACTAACAAGGAAGAAAAAAGACCTATGGAAACAGGCAATCCTATGAATCTTCCGGCTCGTAACGGGTCAATATCTCTGAATTCCGCGATATGCTTAGTTGCCGTAATCCCTAAAGCCAGTCCCGCAAAAACCCCGAACATTCCTATGGTGCTTTGGATAATACCGTATTGTCCGAACCCCACTTTACCAATCACCCTGGCAACAATTATCCCCGAAAGCAGCCCCATGCTCTGAACAAGCCCGGCACCTATAATAGACCATTTGGTGCTATGAATCAATCTGGAACGCAATGATTTTTTTGAGGAAACTTTTTCCGATCGTTGTAAGTTTTGTAGCATAAAAACCTTTTTCAGGACACTAATAATTAATTCTTCTTGAAAACTAAAATAATCGTATTAGCCTGTCCAGGTTCACATAATTCAATATTTTTGTAATAACTTTCTACATACTTCAGAAAATTATTCACAAAAGGAATTTTAGATTGTAAAGGCCAAAGGAAATCTGAATATTTAACCAACCTAGTGTATCGTTCCCAATACTTACCAGATTTTGTATGCCCTATCTTTTTTATGATTTCAAAATTACTTGGCATTAATTTAACAAGCGACTCTTCGGTAAAGTGCTGATAGTGTTTACTAATCACCGGCAAATTGACAGACGGCGCAGATATAATAAGCCTGCCGCCGGTTTTTAACGCCTGATTTAACATTTTGATACAATCAGAAATATCTCCTGGGGGGATATGTTCTATCACTTCAAGTAAAGTTATAATATCAAATTTCTCTTCTAAAAGTCGCTCAGTTGCATTCAAAACATGAAAGTTTGAATCCGGGTTAAAAGCTTTAGCAAATGCAATTGCATTCGCAGAATAATCAACTCCCGTATAATTTACATTTTCCTTTTTTAACTCATAACAAAGTCGCCCATCCCCGCATCCCACATCTAACAAACGTTCACCATTAAACGGCCTCAGTGTCTCACATACCGTTCTAAGCATACTTAAATAATGCAAGTGGAGCAGCCTTTTGTGTTTCTCAAAATATAAACTAAGATAATGATAAGGAAAGATATACTGTTCCTCTTGAATTTGCTGTTCTTTTGTCATTTGCTTCATTTATTTACTCTTTTTATACCAGTTAATTGTCGCCTTTAAGCCTTCATCAAAATTTGTCTTCGCTTCAAACCCGAAAAGCTCTTTCGCCCTGCTTGTGTCAAGACATCTTCGAGGTTGACCATCAGGCTTCGAACTGTCCCAGCGTATCTGTCCCACAAAACCCGTAAGATACGCTATCTTCTCCACAAGATCTTTAATCGTAATCTCAAAACCGGCGCCTATATTCACAGGCGCTGCCTCGTTATACCTTTCTGTCGCCAGCAAAATCCCCTCCGCAGCATCCGCTGCGTAAATGAATTCACGTGATGCGCTGCCCGTACCCCAGCATTCAACATACTCATCGCCTGCTTTAACCGCATCCACACATTTCTTTATCAACGCAGGTATTACATGACTGCTCGCAGGATCAAAATTATCTCCTGGCCCATATAAATTTACCGGCAAAAGAAATATCGAGTTAAAACCATATTCAGCACGATAAGCCTGCGACTGAACCAGCAGCATTTTCTTGGCTAAACCATACGGCGCGTTCGTTTCTTCAGGGTAACCATCCCATATATCATCTTCCTTAAACGGCACCGGTGTAAACTTCGGATACGCACAAACCGTACCGATTGCAACAAATTTCTCGATATTCCGAAGCCGCCCCTCCTCTATCAACTGAACACCCATCATCAGGTTCTCATAAAAAAACTTCCCCGGATGCTCGCGGTTCGCACCAATACCCCCCACTACTGCCGCAAGATGAATCACAATGTCAGGCCTCATGCCGTCATACATCCTCTTTATATCTTCGATTTTTATCAGATTATAATCTTCGATTTTCGGAATCAGAATATCCCTGCAGCCCCGTCTTTCCAGACCCTCTACAATATAGCTGCCCAAAAAACCCGCACCACCCGTCACCACTATTCGCCTATGCTCAAAAAAACTTCCCATCATCAAACCCTGCCATGATCCTTTAGTATCTTTTCATGCTCTGCCAGCCTCATATCCGCATCTGTCATCATCCTTGCTAGATCCCTAAACATCACCTTCGGCTCCCACCTCAAAACCTTGCGGGCCTTGCTCGAATCTCCCTGCAGAAAATCAACTTCTGCAGGCCGAAGATAACGAGGATCTATCTCAACATAATCCTTCCACTCAAGCTCCAGATGCCCAAACACCTCCTCAACAAACTCACGCACCGAATGAGTCCGGCCCGTAGCAACTACATAATCATCCGCCTCATCCTGCTGAAGCATCAGCCACATCGCCTCTACATAATCACCCGCAAATCCCCAGTCACGTTTCGCATCCAGGTTGCCGAGATAAAGCTTCTCCTGCAAACCAAGTTTAATGCGAGTCGCCGCCCGTGTTATCTTCCGCGTAACAAACGTCTCTCCGCGACGAGGCGATTCGTGATTGAAAAGTATACCGTTGCATGCAAACATCCCGTATGCCTCACGGTAATTCACCGTCTGCCAGAAACTGTAGACCTTCGCACAGCCGTAAGGACTGCGAGGATGAAAAGCCGTTTTCTCATTCTGCGGAGTTTCAGTCACCTTGCCGTACATCTCGCTGCTTGAGGCCTGATAAAATCTCACCGGTTTATCTATCGGCCGAATCGCCTCCAGCAAACGCAGACAACCCAGCGCATCAACATTGGCTGTATAGATCGGCTGATCAAAACTCACCCGAACGTGACTCTGTGCCCCAAGGTTATAAACTTCGTCAGGCTGAATCTTCGACAGAAGGTTCGACAAACTGCCCCCATCCGTTAAATCACCGTAAACCAGCCGCAATGCCGGGTTCTCATGGGGATCCTTGTAAAGATGATCAATTCTGCCGGTATGAAATGACGAGCTTCGGCGAATTATTCCGTATACCTCATAGCCCTTACCCAGCAGCAGCTCAGTCAGGTACGATCCATCCTGACCTGTAATACCTGTTATTAATGCCTTTTTCATTTACTATATCCCTCAGATCAACGATAAAAGCGTCTCGACTACATAATCCTGCATCTGACTCGTCAACTCCGGATACATCGGAAGAGCCAGAATCTCTTCTGCCGCCTTCTCAGACTCCGGAAAATCACCGCTGTGATAACCCAGAAACGAAAAACATTCGTGCATATGCAGCGGCACCGGGTAGTAAACCCCGCATCCCACTCCCAAATTCTGCAACCCCGCCATAACCTCATCCCGCCGGCCCACGCGAACACAATACAGATTATACACCGATACACAATCCTTATCTATGTAAGGCCCCTCCACTCCGCTGCCCGCAAATTTCGCGTCATAGTATGCCGCCCTTGCCCGCCTCCTTTCATTCCAGCTTTCAAGATAATTAAGCTTCACCACAAGCGCCGCCGCCTGCACTGAGTCAAGACGGAAATTCCCCCCGATAAAATGGTAATGATAACGCGGCCTCTGACCGTGATCACGCATCACCTTCATACGCTCGTACAACCGCTCATCATTAGTCACAATCATCCCCCCATCCCCTATTCCGCCAAGATTTTTCGTCGGATAAAAACTCAGACAACCCGTCATTCCTATACTGCACGCAGCACGCCCCTTGTAACTGCTCATTATCGATTGTGCCGCATCCTCTATCACCAAAAGATCGTGCTTTCTCGCCGTCGTCATTATCGAATCCATCTCTGCCATCTGGCCGAAAAGATGCACCGGCAAAATAGCCTTGGTCTTATCCGTAACTGCACCTTCGATCTTCCCGGGATCGATATTGTAAGTCTTCGGATCAATATCCACAAACACAGGCCGCGCCCCGACACGAACAATACAACCCGCCGTAGCAAAAAACGTAAAAGGCGTCGTTATAACCTCATCACCCGGCCCGATGCCCAGACTCATAAGGCTGTTCAGGATCGCATCCGTCCCGCTCGACACGCCAACCGCAAAGCTGCTCTGGCAGACCGCTGCGATCCTCTCCTCCAGCTCCTCAACCTTGGGCCCACCCACCCACCGGGTCGAGTCAATAACCTCCGTCACTGCAGAAAGCATATCTTCCCTGATAACATCATATTGAGCCTTCAAATCCAGCAAAGGAACCTGCATTGGAAATTACCCTTAAAAGCTTCCGTTCTTAATCATCCGGAAAACGTCTCGAACATCATGCCTTGACAATCTTGTCCCGACCGCGCTTCACATCTGCAGTAGCATTGCGAGTATCCACAACAAGCCTGGCATTCCTGACAATCCATTTGTAATCATAATCACTGTGATCCGTCGCAATAAGAACCACATCATAACTGCCGAGCATTCTCGCCGACAGCGCCACGGATTTCTTGTGCAGATCATGTTCACGCTGCTTATGAGTCTTTGGAATATAAGGATCGTTGTAATCCACCTTCGCACCCTTCGATTCGAGCAGTTCAATCAGCTCGATCGAAGGCGACTCCCGAATGTCATCTACATCCTTCTTATACGCAAGCCCGAGCACAAGAACCTTCGAACCCTTCAGACTCTTCCTGCATCTGTTCAACGCCTCCATTGTCCGCATCACAACATACTGAGGCATATCCGTATTAATCTCACCGGCCAGCTCAATAAAACGGGTAGGCATCCCATACTGCCTCGCCTTCCAGGTCAGGTAAAACGGATCGATTGGTATACAGTGCCCTCCCAGGCCCGGCCCGGGATAAAAAGGCTGAAATCCAAAAGGCTTCGTGCTCGCCGCCCGTATAACCTCCCAGACATCTATATCCATACGATCGAAAAGCTGCTTCAACTCATTTACCATCGCTATATTAACACAGCGATAAACGTTCTCGAGAATCTTGGCTGCCTCTGCTATTTCACAGGAGTCCACCGGAACCAGTTTCTTTATCGCATGCCTGTATATCTCCATTGCCCTTGCCAGCGATGCTTTGTCGTAGCCGCCTACTATCTTGGGTATCGTTCCTGTTCGAAAGTTCTTGTTGCCCGGATCTTCACGCTCAGGAGAATACGCCAGGCAAAAATCACGCCCGCACTTCAAACCCGAACGCTCAAGTATAGGAAGCATCAGCTCCCGGCATGTCCCCGGATATGTCGTACTCTCAAGAACAACAAGCTGGCCCTTCTGCAGATAACGCGAAACCGTACAGCATGTCCTCTCAACATACTGCATGTCAGGCTCACGATTCTTCGTCAAAGGCGTCGGTACACAGATCAGAACCGCCTCAACCTTTCGAAGCTCAGACATATTATTCGTCGCACGAAACCGTTTCGAACTGATCATCTCAGCAATATCACTGCTCGGTATATGTTTCAGCGGGCTTATCCCCCTGTTGAGCAGCTTGACCATCTCCGAATTTATATCAAAACCAATTACACGCGCTCCCCCGCCGCAGAATTCACGCGCCAACGGAAGACCTACATACCCCAGCCCCACTATCCCCACCACAGGCATCTGTGTTCTGCCCTTTTTGCCTCTTGCAACCATACACTGATCCTTAACTATTAACTACACACTCAATCCAGGATAAAAAAACCAAACCACCCAGCCGGCAAGAAGCGGTGCATTTTATCCTGATACTCTGCTTCACGCAAGCTGCATACTCCGTCCCCCTCGGTCGACCATAAAACCGATAAAATACACCCCATATTTATCATAACTATCGGCAAATACAGAATATAGCTTTAGGAAATGACCTCATTTCGATACTTCCGCCTCGCAACAATCCTTATACGCCTCCCCAAAAACATATGTTCTTACCTCCGCAGCCGTTGTCTAATCACTCCAACCACTTGATATTTATACTAAAAAGCTTAATATCGCACCTATGAGCCAGACAAAACAATATCTCTTCGGCCCTGTCCCCTCTCGCAGGCTGGGCCTCAGCCTCGGAATCGACTGTGTCCCCCTGAAAGTCTGCACGCTCGACTGCGTCTACTGTCAGCTCGGAAGAAGCTCTGATAAAACCGTTTTCCGTAAGGATTATGTGCCAATCGATCAGGTCATCGAACAACTCCGACATAAAATCGATACAGGCTTACATGCAGACTATATAACCCTCAGCGGTTCAGGTGAGCCTACTCTGAATTCACGCATTGCAGACCTCATCCGATCAATAAAATCAGTTACCAATATCAATATTGCCATCCTCACAAATGGAACCCTGTTCAATGACCCCGCTGTCAGGGCCGACTGCGTCGAAGCCGACCTTGTCCTGCCTTCACTCGATGCAGGCAACCAGGCCGCATTCCAGCGAATAAACCGCCCGCATAATACTATTATCCTCGAAAATCTCATCCAGGGACTCTGCGACTTCCGCACAGAGTTCGCAGGCCGAATCTGGCTCGAGGTTTTCCTCATCGAAGGCTATAATACAGATAACGCCCAAATCGACGACATCAAAACCGCCATCGACCGGATACGCCCCGACAAAGTACAGCTCAATACCGCTGTAAGGCCCACCACAGAACCCGGCATTAAACCTCTTGACCCGGAAAAGCTCCGGCAAATTGCTCGCCGGCTTGGACCCAATGCTGAAGTTATCGCCGACTTCGCTGCTGCCCGTCACAATCTGCCAAATAAACCTCAACAGGCCGATATACTGGAAATGCTCCGGCGCAGACCATGCTCTATTGAGGACATCTCAGCAGCTCTTGCTATCCACCCCACCCAGGTCGCAAAGGAAATTCAGCTACTCGCCAAAAATCATCTCATCACTCAGAAAAAAACAGGCTCCCGAACTTTTTTTGCTGCAAAATAAAATTTTTCCTGATTTTGACTGTTCCGTAACATCCTTTTTGTAAAGAATCACGCTTCAATGGCCGATAAAAACCCTGTACATTACCTACAAGGATAAACTTCTCTGATTTTACTGAAAAAATCTAAGTTTTTACTTCAGTGGCCTTTTTCTGGACCGATAAACTATAATGCAGCAAGCAGAATTTACCCGATATATTTGTCAGATGCTGAATAAAATGAAAAATGCTACAAGACAACTTGTTCTCAACAGGGGCAGCGAAAAATATATCTTTCGCTACCAGACCGGCCGCGAGGACGAGCTGCTTGACGTCCTTATCGAAAAAGCAAAAGACTCCGGAACCGATTTTGACTGGTTCGATGCAGCCGTCATCAGCTTCAAACTGACGCATTTGCTGATTGGTGAGGCTGACAGGCTCTTGGAAAAAAACTCCTATATCTGAATTTCTGTAGGGAAATACAATGAAAAACGCTGAAACTATCCAGAACTTTTTGGCCTATCTAAGATTTGAAAGGCATTTTTCCGACCACACTGCAAAATGCTATGGGGCCGATCTGCAGCAGTTCGTCGACTTTCTCAACAACACAAAGACGCCTGACCAGTATAACCCCAGCCCCTGCCAGGACGCACCTGCCGCTACAGCCCTCGCCACACAACAGGAAACCATCGTCGACCAGTTGCTCCTCCAGGTGGAAACCAACAACATCAGAAGCTTCCTGGCCATGCTGAATGAAAAAAAATACTCAAAAGCAACTGCTGCCAGAAAACTCGCAACTTTGAGAAGCTTCTATAAGTTCCTGGTAAAACGAAATTACATTGCTTCAAACCCTGTAACCGTCGTAAGAACCCCGAAACAGGAAAAGAAACTCCCTAAATACCTCGAATATCAGGACATTCAGAGACTAATGCGGGTTATCCCAACAGACTCCTGGCTCGGCGCCAGAGACAGAGCCATACTCGAAACAATTTACAGTACTGGAATCAGGGTCAGCGAGCTGGTCGCACTCAATATGGACGACATTGACTTCCTCGGCGAAGTCGTGCACGTTCGAGGCAAAGGCAAAAAAGAAAGAATCGCACCCATAGGCGCCCCTGCCCTCCAGGCCATCCAGCATTACATGGAGTTCCGAAACAGGCGAATCCAGAGCAACAGCAACTTCGACACCCGCGTACTCTTTGTAAACAAGCATGGCCGAAGACTCAGCACCCGCAGCGTACGCCGAAAAATGGACAAATACCTCATCCTCGCCGGCTTCGACCCAACCGCCATTAGCCCGCACACACTCAGGCACAGCTTCGCAACACACATGCTTAACAACGGTGCCGACCTCAGAAGCGTACAGGAACTCCTGGGACACCAGTCCCTCTCCACAACTCAGATATACACACATCTGAGCACAAAAAAACTGAAAGAAGAATACGACGCCGCCCATCCAAGAGACAATATTGACACTAACAATTAATATCCCGGAACTCCCTCAAAAAAACTTAACCTCCCGCCAAAATCGGGAGGTTTTTTATTGTCATGCTCATCCTCCAACCCAGCTGAACCGAAGAATCACCAATCCATACTTTTATCAGGAATAAACCTCGACCTTTTTCCATCTTGTATCTTCATCACGAAGGTACCCTCGCTGAAACAGCGGACAGTATACCCTGTGAGGCAGAAAAGGCCCGATCTTCATATCAACCTGCTCTCTGTAAAACCTAATTGTTGACAACTGTTACCAGGCTTGTTAGCTTTCTCCTGTAATCGAATAGATTGGCTGAAAAATCGTATTTTTGGGAGAACATATCCGTGAATCTTAATACCTATGATTGGCTGATCGTCCTGGTGGTGGTAGTTGGTGTTACCGCTCTTGCATTGTACACAAAACAGTACATGCGAAGCGTAGCCGATTTCCTGGCCGCGAATCGCTGTGCAGGCCGGTACCTGATGACTATGGCTTCAGGTATGTCAACCTTTGCCCTGGTTAGTATGGTAGCTGCCTTTGAAATGTACTACAACGCCGGCTTTAGTCCTATGTGGTGGTCTATGAGTACACTGCCGCTTAGTATTGGATTAACAATGGTCGGTTACCTTATATATCGTTTTCGAGAGACGCGGGTCTTTACATTAGGTCAGTTTTTTGAGATTCGCTACAGCAAGAGTTTTCGAAAAGCTATGGGGCTTCTCGCATGGCTCAGTGGCATAATTAATTTTGGCGTCTTCCCTGCGGTTTGCGGCAGGTTTTTCATTTATTTCTGCGGTCTGCCGGAGCATTTCGGCTTCTTGGGCATTACATGGTCGACATACGTAGTCATAATGGCTGTTCTGCTGCTGTTTGCAATGTTTTTTACAATCTGGGGTGGCCAGATCGCGGTAATGGTAACAGACTTCGGGCAGGGTATGTTCTGTAATGTCGCACTGCTTTTTGTTGTAGCTTTTGTGCTTATTAACTTTCCTTGGCATTATGTTACCGAATCCATGACCAATCAGCCGCCTGGCAAAAGCCTGGTTAATCCCTTTGATACTGCCGCCGTTGAGGGCTTCGGGCTTTGGTACTTCCTGATAGGTTATCTGGGAATGTTCGTAAGCGCAGGCAATCTGGCCTGGCAGGGAAGTCAGGGCTACAACGTCTCTGCACGTGATGCTAATGAGTTAAGAATGACATACGTCCTGGGATTCTTTCGTGCGATCGTTTATAGCTTGATTGTGTTTATTATCGCTCTGGGCGCCTATGTGGCTATGCATCATCCACACTTCAGCGATATAGCCAATAAAACCAATGATACGCTGAACACAGTCACAAACGAGTATCTTCGAAGGCAGATTAGGGTTTCCGCGGTAATGCCTCATATATTCCCGGCAGGTCTGATGGGTGTTTTATGCGCGATGATGTTTGCCTCGTTTGTGGCCGTACACGACACTTATATGCACTCATGGGGCACTATCTTTATACAGGATGTGATACTTCCGTTCAGAAAAAAACCATTTACACCAAAACAGCATCTTTTGCTTCTGCGTTTGTCAGTAATTTTTGTAACATTGTTCATCTTCCTGTTCTCCCTGTGGTTCAGGCAATATGAATACATCTTCATGTATTTCTGGATTACAGGTGCGATATTTACAGGCGGCATATCAGGCCCGATCATACTGGGCTTGTACTGGCGCCGCGGAACCGCAGCAGCAGCATGGACCTCTACCATATACGGCTCGACACTCGCGGTCGGGACGATAGTTTTAAGTCAGTTATGGCCTGCTTATCATACTCAGATCGCCTCTTTTGTCCAGAAATTCTGGCCCGCGTTTCAGGATACCGCAAAGTATCCGATCAATGGCTTTTACATGACTTTCGGCATCACTATCAGTTCTATGATTTTGTACATATTGGTTTCTCTCCTTATTGGCAGAAAGCAAAGCTTTAACCTTGAACGTATGCTGCACCGCGGCAAGTACGCGATCAAAGATGACAAAGCACAGGAGTTCAAGAGAGGTCTGGCAGCGGTCGGATTCCAGAAATCCATACCCTGGAAGGATAAGATAATCTACCTGGCGGTTGGCGGCTGGTTTCTCACGTGGTTTATTGTGTGGATAATTATGACTATTTATCAGTTGACCATAGGTATAAGCGACATAGGCTGGTCCCGCTTCTGGCAGATATATATTTATGCCCAGTATGCTCTCGTTGTTATTGTAATTGTCTGGTTTATGATAGGCGGCGTCAAGGATCTCAGGCGGCTGTTTAGGGACCTTGCGACAATGGAACGTAATGACCTTGACGACGGCATGGTTGTGGACCATCACAGCTTGGGCGAAGAAATCGCCGATACCAATTCGACCGGGACTTAAACTGATCCGTGCAATCAACTCCAGGGAAACATTCGTGCATAGAAAAATCAACTACATGCTCAGGAAAACCCTTATACCCTGGCGATTCCAGCAGACCATCGACGAAGTCGTCGAATACTGCAAAACTACCGACATCGATGAGGTAATGTGGAAAATCGACGCCGAAGTTTTCAACCGCGGCTTCACCTCGATCGAACTTATCAGACAATACCTCCCATGGCTTGAAAAAGCAAAAAAAGCTCTTCACCGAATTGGCGTCACTTATTCAATCAATCCATGGATTACCCTCAACCACGCTGACTACGGCAGAGACTCCCGAAAAAACTTCTCTGACATGCAATGGATGGTCGGCCACAACGGAACACAGTCAAACGCCTGTCCCTGCCCACTCAGCGATACCTGGCACAAATACATCGTCGATGCCTACTGCCTTTACGCTCAAACCCAACCTGCCGTCCTTTGGCTTGAAGATGACTTCAGGCATTTTAATCATTCACCGGTTGACTGGGCTTGTTTTTGCACCATTCACCTCGAAAGATTTTCCGAAATAATCGGCGAAAAGGTCTCACGCGAACAACTCGTAAAAGCAATATTGAAACCCGGCAAACCTCACCCATGGCGGAAAAAATGGATGGATTTCCTCGGCCGGAATATGATCGATGTTGCTGAAAAGATTGAAAAGGCCGTCCACGTGGTAAGTCCACAGACAAAACTCGGCCTCATGTCTTCATGCCCCCAGGACCATTCCATCGAAGGACGAAATTGGCACAAACTCCTCAAAACTCTCGCAGGCCCTCATGAACCTATATCTCGACCAGCAATGGGTTCCTACCGAAGCGTAGAATACTTCGATATTTATCCGTCAATGGACATCACAAGGCAAACAATCCATTGCCTGCCGCCCGCCTCAAGGCCCTGCTCCGAAATCGAAAACGCACCCTTCACCCAGTTCGTAAAATCCGTCAGATTCACACGCCTTCAGATATTGCTTGCTGCCGCCGCAGGCTGCGACGACCATACCATGAACCTCTATGACCACGCCGGCACACCCTTGCTGCACAATGACCCATACGGCATCATGCTCAAAAAAACCAAGCCTCTCTTGAACTCCCTGCTGCAGTATCGACTTCCTGCCGGAAAAGAAAAAGGTATTGGACTGCTCTTTCCACCCGACATAGCAAAAAAAGTTGAAACAACCCAGGGCAAAGACTTCACCGAGCTTTACCCCAGAGGCAGCGGATGGGCAGCCGCCCTCCAGTGCCTGGGATTCCCCGTAACCTATCACCAGACCGACCTGTTCGCCCTCACAGGCCGGATAACACAAGGCCTCGACAAAAAGCAAACGGAAAATATCCTTTCAAAATCAGTCCTCTTGGATGCCTCCGCCGCTCAAACACTCTGCAAAGACGGTTTCGCCGAACTTATCGGCCTTCATACAAAAGAACTGATCAAACGCCCCGCCGTACCCATCTCCGCTGAAGACATTGGCGATAATCTCTATATCTCCGCACGCCTCGCTGTACCTGGTGAAATGCTCTGCCGCTTCGAGCCGCATCAAAACAGCCGAATTTTCACGAATTTCGTTGACTGCAACAGGCAAATCTATATGCCTTCCGTCGTGTTCTGCGAAAATAAACTGGGTGGCAAAATAGCTTCTTTCGCTATGGATATGTCACACGGCCCCACCGCCTGCTTTATGAGCTGGCACAGAAAAAAACAGTTCAAACAAATCCTCGACTGGCTCGCCGGTGATAATCTCGACCTCTTCGTATCAGGCGGCCCCCACGCACTGCCTCTCCTCATCGATTACAAAACCCACTGCCTCATAGTTATTGCCAACAACTGCCCCGACGCCTGGCCGGAAATAACTGTCGAATTGGCGACAAACGGGCGGAATATTTACCAGATCCTCATGCTCACCACCGATGCAAAATGGACAACCGTCCCACTCATCTCGAGCCATCAAACAGACTGTAAACTCACATTCACCGCTCCGAAACAATTGGAATATATGGACATCGCCTCATTTTGCATTAAATTTTCCAATAAATAACTTGAATATACCTTCCCCATGCTGTAGATTCGTCGTGGGGAATCATGCAAGAAAAAACAAAAAGGGGTTCTGCTGCTCATGAACAACCCGCATTTGCGGTCCTGATAATCCTTGTAGCTGTTGCAACCATCATCTTGATCTACTGCCTGCAGTTTTCCGTTTTCATCCCCACCTCTCGCAGCAGGCTTGAGAAAAAAGGCCCCATGCCGTGGGATGAACAAGCCCGGCTATGGGATACCAACTTGCCTCCTCCAATGCTTCACTTGCCCCCTGGCAAACCAGCTATAACACATGAGCTTGAACTGACCGGATCTGTCGACCTTGCCGATACCGTCAAATCAAAAGATTCCAGGCGAGGCCAGATCATTCTCTGGATTGACCCATCGGGTATCGTCCAGGGCATCTGGAGCTGTCAATACTCCCATTCCGATGTCTTTTACGACATCACCGCCGATTTCACGGGCAACGTCGATCTCGATAAAACCTATGTCGATTCCAAAGGTGCGAAGGATCCATCAAAACTCTATCTTATCACCAGGGGCAGTTATTCCAAGCTCGCAAAAAACCTCATCACCGGTGAAAAGCAATCAGATACCGGCCTCGTTTACGTTACTGGATACATCAATAAAGATTGTACCGCTGACGGATATATCACAATTACCGATGACGAAAAATCATGGTATGCACAATATCAATGGTTTACAGAATAACTCTCCCGACATCTATCGACCGTGATTCACTTCCTCCGCAACCGAGTCAAAATATTCCAGATATGGTTTAAGTTCCGCGGCAAGATAAGCCAGATCAGGCTTGCTCTCTGCAAGTTTTACCGCATCACGAAGTTCCAGGATTATCTTCGTCAACACGCTTTTGGTGTAATCACGGCTCTTCGCAGCCCTTAGCTGCTTCATCCTGTAATCAGCGCTGGCTATTGCCCTTCTTATCCGGATTTTTGCTTCTTCCACTTCAGCACGCGCATTGGCAGCCGTTTTATCTATCAGAATTCGCACACCATCCGCTTTAAGAACTCCCAGCAGCTCCGTCCGCGAATTTACCATCCCATCTGCTATGCCGCACTTGATCGCATCAGGCGCCGAAAGCGTCAGCAAAGACCCCTGCTTGCTCCAGGTACGAATTACACTACCCTCGCGTTTCTTCTTCAATACCTCGACAATCTGGTTCGCATCCAGTCCTCGCTGTGCCAATTGCTCCGCCGTCTTCTGGTAATTGGGCCAGATAAAATCTCGCCTGCCCTCCTCAACCACCTCCAGAACCTCCATTTCCTTATCTACCATCGCGCTGGCAAGAACCCAGGGCCTGCCTCGATTGGCTGCAAGTGTCCCGAAAAACCCGCTGAAAGCCACCAGTGCCTCATGTCCTTCATCTTTGCCGTAAAAGCTCTCAATATCCATAGGCCCTGCATCACTGCGAACATAAAGCGTTGCAGCGCCGATCGCCGTATTCTCTGCCATATATATCTTCTCACACGCAAGAGCCGCTGCTGCAGCCGACGAATATGCCCCTCCATATCCCCCCCCGCTTACAAACGCTGCTATCTGGCAGTTATCCGCTCGGATAATCGCTTCACACATCCGCACTGCCAGGTCAACCCGTCCGCCGCAACTGTCTATTTCTATCACTACAACATACGGGCCCTTGTTCACCGCATCGCTCAACGCCTTTTCAAACGCCGCCGTCTCCGCCTCATACTCGATATCGCCCTTGATGCATATCCAGACAGCCTCTTCACGTCGACCCTGATAGTCTCGCGAAATATCATACTGACTCAGATCAAGTCGTCGAAACCCTTTCTCTTCGGTCCGCACTACTACCCTGCCGCCAATCTGCTTCTGCGTCGCAAAACCATGCAATATCTCCCCACTTTCTTTGTGAATAAATGTATCCGCTACGCAGAAAAACGCGCAAAAAAACACCCCCACTACTGCTTCGGCCCACAGCCGTTCAGCCTTTCTAACTCCCAAAACACTGACAACACCGAACATTATCTGCGCTTAATAAAAATCCTCTTCCGGAAAAACTACTTCAGCACTTCCAGCAGTTCCACCTCGAATATCAGCACCGAATTCGGGGGAATCCTGCCGCTGCCGCGCTGACCGTAAGCAAGTTCTGCAGGAACATAAAGCTCCCACCTGCTGCCTTCATTCATAAGCTGCAAGGCCTCCGTCCAGCCTTTGATAACGCCGTTAACCGCAAATTCTGCTGGCTGATTCCGCTTATAAGAGCTGTCAAACTCCGTCCCGTCGATTAACCTGCCCCGATAATGAGTCTTCACACGATCATTTGCGTCCGGGCTTCTGCCTGCGCCTTCCTGAAGTACCTTGTACTGAAGACCGCTCGGCAGAACCTTTATTCCTTCTTTGGTCTTGTTCGCTTCAAGAAAAGCCGCGCCTTCCGCAATATTCTTTGCACCTTCCGCCATCATACGCTCCTGCTGCTGCATACGCATACGTTGTTGAAACGCTGTCATCACATTTTGCATCTCTTCATCGCTCAAAGCCGCCTGACTATCCGAAAGCACATCCTTCAGTCCCCATACAAAAAACTCATCATTGATCTCAATACCACCCTGCTTGAAACTCCGACCGACCTGGCTGCCGAGAGCATAACTGATCTTGTCGAGCTCTGTCGCAAAAGCAGGCCTGTTTTCCACCTGCTTCTTCTCGACACACCCGCAAATAATTGCCAACATCATAACTGCTGCTGCGATTTGAACCCTGGTTTTCACTTCTTTCTCCTTAAGTAACATCTTTTGTCAAATATTGTTGTAACGACATTCCTGAAAAATACCAGACTTTAATCATAACACAAACCATATGAACATGCAAACTTTCAATTTCCCGGATAAATAGGATGCACTCCGACAAACAACAAACTATACTGCCTATAAATAATTTGCCATGCCTTCATCAATCAAGTATCATTACTCACCATGCGTACAGGAGGCCTAATGGCAAAAAATTGCTATCTCTTTCGTGATGAACATATCCCTTCAAAGGCCGCCTTCCCAGCCATTGACGCCCATAACCATCTCTGGGGCAACTGGAACACCTCCCGCATTGCCGCCGTCATGGATACTGTCGGCCTCATATCCTACTGTGATGTCACTGCCAATGTAAAAATCAACTTTGCACACGGCGGCTATACCACCCGGCAGGCTAACATTAAAGACTTTTTCACAAACTGCGATGTCCCCTATCCCGGCAGATTCTATTGCTTCACAATGGCTACTTTCGCAAGGGACCCAACCCGGCCCCTGTTTGACGATGCAGCCGGATTTGTCGAAGAGACAATCCAGACGCTTCATAAGCACGTCCGCATGGGAGCCAAGGGCCTCAAAATACTCAAAGAATTAGGACTCAGACACCGCGACAAGACAGGAAACCTGATTACTGTCGACGATCCGAAATTATCACCAATCTGGCAGGAGGCAGGAAAACTCGGCATACCCGTCCTGATTCATCAGACCGACCCATACGGCTTCTTCGAGCCTGTTGAGCCGGAAAACGAGCATTACGAATCCCTTAAAAAATTCTCCTCATGGAGTTTTGCCGACTCCAAGTTCCCGCGAAAACTCGACCTGCTTGCCCGTCGCGATAATCTCATCAGGCAGCATCCAGCCACAACCTTCATACTCCCCCACGTTGCCAATTTCGCTGAAAACCTGAACTACGTCTCCTCTCTGCTCGAAGAGAACCCAAATGTCTACATCGATTTTTCCGCCCGGATGGATGAACTCGGACGCCAGCCCTACACCTGCCGTGAATTCTTCATCAGGCATCAGGACAGAATTATCTTCGGAACCGACATGCCCGCCGACACTGATAATTCCATAGATATGTATCGCAGCTATTTCCGCTTTCTCGAAACTTACGATGAGTCTTTTTATGCTCCTGACTATGATGGAACTTTCGAAAGAGCACGCTGGCCCATCTGCGGAATAGGATTGCCGAAGGATGTGCTCGCAAAGATTTATTACAAGAATATCCTCAAAATCATCCCCGGCCTCAAAAAGGATTTTAAAAAAGTTTTACCGGAAAATTGATTCAGAAAGGAAAAACAAAATGATTAAAGCCAAAGTCGGTTTCATAGTTTATGGCGTCCACAAGGATGGACTTCTCGACCCGAATGGAAAACCCTTTATCGACGACGCCCTTATTGCAAACGCTAAAAAAACCCTGACCAACGCGGGCCTTGAACTGGTAGAGCACGATACCATCCTGGCAACAAAGCAGGAAGCAAAAAAATGCCTTGCCCAATTCAAAAAAACAGATGATATCGATGCTGTTATACTTTTCTCCGGCACATGGGTCTGGTCAGCCCAACTGATCGCTGCAATTCGGGATTTCGCCTTCAGCGGAAAAGGAATCGTCCTGTGGACAAACCCCGGCAGCCAGGGTTGGCGCCCCGTCGGAGGTCTCGTAATGCACGGCGCATTAAAGGAAATCGCCATTCAGCACCGATTTGTTTATGGCAGCTTCGATGATCCCGGGGAAATCGAAAAAATCGTAACCTACTGCCGCGCAAGCGCAATGAAAAACCGACTCAATATGAGTACCATCGGAACTTTCGGCGGACGGGGCATGGGACAGACATGCGGCGTTGCAGACCCTTCACAGTGGATGAAGCTTTTCGGCGTTGATATTGATTCACGGGACACCACCGAACTGTTAAATACCGCAAAAGCCGTTACCGACAGGGAAATCTCCGAAGCCAGAAAATGCATCCAGCCGCTCTTCTCTGTTCCCATACCCGATGACGAACAATCCAACCGCTCAATCAGCCTGTATATCGCCCTGAAAAAAATCATCGCCAGAGAAGCCTTTGATTTCTACACCATTCAGTCTTTCCCGGGTCTCGGTGATGACTTCAGCGCAACCTGCTTCGCTCAGAGCATGATGCTCGAAGACGGAATTGGTACCTCCACGTTAGGCGACTTTAATACCGCCATGACCGTCAAGTGCCTTACCGATCTTAGCCACGAAAGAGTCTATTACGGCGACCTGCAGCACATCGAGAAATCCAACAATGAAATCAAGATCATCGGCGACGGCGCCTGCCCGCCCTCATTAGCCGGCAAACTCGGCCCCGCAGGCTTCGCCCAGCACGGCATTCCGACAGAAGGCCAGGCCGGAGGCCTCTCCGTTTCGCTTATCTGCAAAGTCGGCCGGGGCATCCTCGCCAGGCTTGGAAGAAACAATGGCAGCTTTGAAATGGTAATCACACGCTGCACCATCTTTGAACCACCTGCAAAAGATATTGAAAAAAGAAAGAATGAATGCGGCATCCCATTCTGGCCGCACGGCTTCGTAACCGCACATTGCGACATCGATAACCTTCTGGAAGCATGGACAAACGAATACGCGTGCCTCGGTTATGGCGACCACCTTTACGAAGAGCTAAAGGCCTTCTGCGAATTAACAGGAATCAAAGCCATCGCGCTCTAAAATGAATACAAGTGACTTCAAATACGTTATGAAAAACTACATGGGAATCGATATCGGCACGAGCGGCTGCAAAGCCGTTGTCTTCGATCAGAACGGCACTCAGACCGCTGCCGCATACAGAGAGTATGATCTGATTTCACCACAGACCGGCTGGGCTGAGCTTGACCCCGACGAGGTAATCCAAAAATGCTTCCAGGTCATCACAGAAGCCGCATCAAAAACACAGCCCGAATCTATAGCAGCTCTTGGAATATCCTCACAGGGTGAGGCTTTCACAGCGATTGACAAAAACGGCAAAGCCTTATGCAACGCCCTTGTCTCCTCCGATATCAGGGCTGCTCACTATGCCCGCAGCTGGACCGCTAAATTCGGCAAAGACAGACTATACAAAATCACCGGCCACACTGCACACCCGATGTTTTCTCTTTTCAAGCTCCTCTGGCTCAGAGACAACCGGCCTGAAATATGGGCCGGCGCTCAGAAATTCCTCTGCTTCGAAGACCTCCTTCAGTTCCGTTTAGGCCTTCAACCCGCAATAGGCTGGCCTCTCGCCGCAAGAACAATGCTGTTCGACGTTATCTCGCACCGCTGGAGCAAACACATACTTGATGCTGTCGGCATAAAGCCCGTCAGGCTTGCAACCCCTGTCCGCTCCGGCTCAATAGCAGGAACCGTCGACCATGTCATAGCAAAAAAACTTCGCCTCGCTCCAGGTGCATTTGTAGTTACAGGAGGCCACGACCAGCCGTGCTCTGCCCTCGGTGCAGGGGTAACACAACCGGGCATCGCCGCCTACGCCGCCGGCACAGTCGAATGCATCACCCCCGCTTTCAAAAAACCCGTCTTCACAAACAGCCTGCGAAAAAACAACCTTTGCACATACGACTACACCGTACCCGGCATGTACACTACCGTAGCATTCAGCCTCACCGGCGGCAACCTCCTGAAATGGTTCCGCAACCAATTCGGTTCCGCCGAAGTTGCCCAGGCCAAAAAACTCCGCATCAGCCCATACGAATTGCTCCTGAAACAAGTCCCTGACAAGCCCTCAGCCCTCCTCGTCCTGCCCTATTTCACTCCAACAGGAACCCCCTACTTCGACCCTTGCGCAACCGGCGCCATAATAGGCCTTACGCTCTCAACCACAAAACCTGATATAATCCGCGCATTGCTCGAAGGCGTAGCCCTTGAAATGCGTCTTAATCTTGACATTCTCGAACAGTCAGGCTGCAAGGTCGACGAGCTTCGCGCTATTGGCGGCGGCGCAAAATCACACATCTGGAACCAACTGAAAGCAGACGTGATCGGCAAAAAAATCGCCGTTCCGGACATAACAGAAGCAGGCTGCTTCGGGGTCGCAATGCTCGCCTATGCTGCCGACACCAGGCTTTCCGTTAAAAACATCGCAAAAGACTGGATAAAACCTGTATCTGTGATACTCCCACGCCCTGAATACCAAAAAATATATGACTTAAAATTCGAAAAATATAAACACCTCTACCCCGCTCTCAAACAATTCTTTCCTATCGCTATCCCCGAAAATGCCTGACCCGCCGCTTTTCCTACCAGCTGCGGTCAGTTGATCTGCGCTACTTTAATCCCCTCAAGTGAAAGAAATCGGCCAAGCCGATCCATCGCCTCCATAAACTTGTTATAGTCAACAGGCTTTACAATATAAAAGCTGCACCCTATTTCGTAGCATCTTTGTATTTCCCCCTCATCTTCTGTTGTTGTCAGCATAATTACCGGAATCTTACACAACCGATCGTCTTCCTTGAGTTGACGAAGAACCTCTCTGCCGTCTACCTTGGGCATGCGGATATCCAGCAAAAGAACGTACCGCCCCCCTGCCTGACGCTTTTGTCTATCACCGCGCATGAACAGAAAATCCAGTATCTCCTGCCCGTCCTTGAAATGCAAAATGTCCTTTGTCACACAACTGCGCCAAAGGTTCTTTTTAACCAGCGCAAAATGACCCGCATCATCTTCGGCAATAAGAACGACAAATTCTTGTTCCATCATAATCACTTCTTTTGACTTGGAATCCCGATCTACCCATTTGGCAGTGAAATAAAAAACCTGCTGCCGACATTCCGCTCGGACTCAACCCACACCTTTCCGTGATGCCGGTCCAGTATGCGTTTCACGATCGTAAGCCCCAGACCTTCTCCCTCTTTCCCGGCAGGCTCAAGCTGATGAAATATCTCAAATATCCGTTCCCGATGATCAGCAGCAATACCTACCCCGTTATCCTCAACACAATAAATACTCTCCTTGCCGGATACCCTGCCGCTTATACGCACCACACCGTTTCGAGTACTGTCAAGATACTTGATTGCATTATCAAGGATGTTTGAAAAAACCTGGTTAATCTGCGTAACATCTCCCAGACAGCCGGGCAGATCAGCGACATTAACAACTACCCCGGCTTCCTGAATCTGATATTCCATACTCTTGATAATGCCGGATACCATTACATTCATATCCAAAGACTCAATCATAAGTGCCCCCCGTCCCACCCGCGACAAATGCAGAAGACCAGCCAGAAGAGAATTCATCTTCTTTGCGCTAGCCAGGATAAACGATAGCGCCTCAGGGATATCCCGCTCCAGAGCAGCACGAACATTGCTGCTGAACCCATTTAGAATCTTCTTATCGCCAAGCTCCTGCCGAATTACCTCACAACTCCTTGCTAACTCCTGGCTGAACCCCTGGATATTCACCAGCGGCGAACGCAAATCATGCGATGCCACGTGAATAATTCCTGCAAGTTCTTTATTTCTTTCCTCTATCTCTTCACGCAGCTTCTCGCGTTCGGTAACGTCGTCATAAACAGCAACCACCTCACCCGAAGGCAGCCGGTAGATATAGTTTTCACGCCACCCGCTTATGCGATTGTCCTTGTACATGGCAACGGGAAAATGCTCCGCTTTGCCCGTGCGCCACACCCGCTGGAATACTTCGAAAATACCAAACTCCCTGACATTCGGAAAAATATCCAGCACACTCCTGCCGATAAGATCCCCTCGGCTGATTTTGTCTATCCTTGCGACGGCGTTGTTAACACTCTTGAAAACAAAATCGTCCCCGTTTCCAACTGCCTCATACACAGCTACGCCGCTGCTCATATTCTCAAACATAAATTCGTAACGTTGTTCACTGGCTGCAAGCATCTCATTGGCCGCTTTAAGCTGCTGTTCGGCGGCGACTAGCTGCGCGTTAACCGCTCTGAACCGCTTATTATCCACTATACGACCCCGTATGAAACGATCAAGAATACCCGCAACTACTATACATAATGCTATGCAAACAGTTATCAATACTGCGCGAATCATCCAGAGTCTGTGCTGATCAGACTTGATGCATCTTTCCAGTTCGCTGTCAACCTCACCAAACAAAGCGGTTAGTGAACCGAAAACTGCATCATACTTTTCATCGATCACGCTTCCGGGCATTGACCCTGCCGGCTCAGCCTCCCGCATTTGACCAACTTCACGAAACTCCCCCAGCCGTGATTGCACTTGTCTCATTTTCATCCGCATAACCGAATCTTCGATCGGTTCAAATGTCTGTAATTCGAAAAAACCGCCTTCCAGCATCACCAGCGTAAGGCCTGCTGCTTTATCACACAATTTTCCGATGCTGTCAATTTGAATGGTTTGATCTCCACTGAGTAGCTCCTCAAGAAGAAGATGAGCCTGGGTTACCGCAATTCTGACATCTTTCGTCGCACCGACAAGTCGGCAGTGAACCGTCTGCATGTGTCTTTCAACATGAAACATATACCACAGGCACACCGCTACTGCTGAAATACTCACACCGGTGAATAAATACAGTAACAGCAAAGAAAATCTCTCACCCTTATCGCGACCGCCGGTTACTTCCATATTAGCATCCATTCTCTCGCCTCAAAATCCCCATTAATATGCAATGTAAAACGGGCTTGCACCTCCGACCATCATAATTGTATCACGTATCCGGCTCCCTTTCAAAGATTTGCCCGGGCAAATCGCACAGCGTTTTCAAATATCATCATCCCATCAGGCCTGATTTGTCCTTTCAGTCGGCTCCAGTGAGGATGCTGCACCGGCCTGACAAATCTTTCAGGATGAGGCATCAATCCGAAAACCCGTCCCGTCTGATCCATAAGACCGGCTATCGAATCAACCGACCCGTTCGGATTCGTCGGATAGCCGCCTTGACGTCCGTCTTTATCGACATATCGCAATGCTGCATGCCCTCCTTCGTTGAGTCGCTCTAGCACATCCGGCCCCTTAACTACTACCTTCCCCTCGCCATGAGCAATCGGCAGATATATTATCCTGTCGGCATCGAGAAATACACACCTTTTCCGGCCCGGCGAAAGATAAACCCACCTGTCCTCGAACTTGCCGCTGTCATTATAGGTTATCGTCACACTCTGAGTCCCGGGGACCATATTGCCGCTGTCCCACCCAGGCAGAATACCCGTCTTAACCAGAACCTGAAAGCCGTTGCAGATACCAAGCACAAGCTTGCCTGCTGCCACGAACTTTTCAAGAGAATCGGAAAGATGATGTATCACCTGGTTGGCGAGTATCTTGCCCGCTGCCACGTCATCGCCATAACTGAAACCGCCAGGCAGGACCGCTATCGTGAAACCTTCCAAAAGGCTGGATTTCTCTATTAAACGGTTCACGTGTACCCGCTCCGCAGAAGCACCGGCACACTCAAGGGCATAAGCCGTTTCAACATCACAGTTTATTCCCGCCGCACGAAGAACTATCGCGTTGATTTTACTCATTCAGATACCTTGGCGATCTTACCAGTCAAAAGTTTTTTGCCACGCTTTTTTAAGCACATCCAGGTCCGCATCTATTATCGTATCTGCCTTCTCAGATTTTATGGTTAGCCTTCGCTTTTCAGTAACAACACCTATCTGCCCGAAAGGAATATTCAGCATGATCCTGGCAAAATCGTCAAAACTTTCAGGCTCAACTTCAACAATATAACGTGAATTCGACTCGCTGAAAATCTGTGAATCAGCCCTGATGCACTCTTCACTGCGAGCCAGCCCCCGCAAATCCGCTTCAATACCCTGCCCACCGCCAAAAGCCATCTCTGCAAGCCCGACAGCCAGCCCCCCTTCGCTGCAGTCATGGCAGCTTACAACCAGGCCCCGGCTGATCGCTTTGTGAATCCTCCTGGCTGTCTCCGATGCTGTTTCCAGATCCACCTTCGGCACATTCGCTCCCAGCTCACCGCAAATCTTGTAATAATGCGACCCGCCTAGCTCATTTTTCGTAAGCCCTGCAACAAAAATCAGATTACCTGCTCTCTTGGCATCCATAGTCACACATCTGTTCACATCATCCACTATGGATATCGCGCTAATCAGAAGTGTCGACGGTATTGCTATCCGGCTCCCGTCTTCGCACGAAAACTCATTATTAAGAGAATCCTTCCCGGAAATAAACGGCGTACCGAATCCCATCGCGCCGTCATAACACCCCTGCGCAGCCCTTACCAGGCTTCCAAGTGTCTCCGGCCTTCTACAGTCACCCCAGCAAAAATTATCCAGCAAAGCTATCCTCTCAGGAGATGCTCCCACACAGACAATATTCCGTATCGCCTCATCGATACCCGCAATCGCCATCCAGTAAGGGTCTATATCTCCATACATCGGATTCATGCCGCAGCTAAGCGCAATGCCTCTGTTGCTGTTCAGCTTAGGCTGAATGACCGCTGCATCGCTGGGCCCGTCGTTTTCAATACCCATAAGAGGCTTGATAACCGAACCGCCCTGCACCTCGTGGTCATATTGACGAATCACCCATTCCTTGCTGGCAACATTATACGATGACAGAATCGCTTCAAGCTCCTCGTTGTAGTTGGCCTTTTCAGGCAAAACAGGCTCATTGAGCTTCGGCTTATTCCAGACCGCTTTGCGACTGTACTTCGGCACTCCGTCATGCAGAAATCCCATATCCAGTTGACCTACCTGCTGCCCCTTGTAGCGAAGAGTCAGCTTCTTGTCGTCCGTAAATCTGCCTATCACCGTCGCCTCGACATTCTCAGCGGCAAAAATCTTCTTAATTGCCTCCAGCTTGTCAGGCGGCACAGCCAGAACCATACGCTCCTGGGCCTCGCTGATCCATATCTCCGTATAGTTCAGCCCTGCGTATTTCAGCGGGACTTTTTCCAGTTCAATTTCAGCCCCGAGTTTCTCACCCATCTCACCGACAGCGCTGCTGAGCCCCCCTGCCCCACAGTCCGTAATGGCACTATACAATCCTTCTTCACGCGCCTGCAGTATCGTATCAAGCATCTTTTTTTCGGTAATGGCGTTGCCGATCTGAACGGCATGTGAAAAGATCGTCTCGTGCTCGTGTGTCATCTCACCGCTGCTAAACGTCGCACCATGTATCCCGTCACGGCCCGTCCTGCCGCCGACAACAAGAATTACATCGCTGCTGCACGCCTTCTTGAAGCACTTATCTCTGTCCATCAACCCGATATTGCCGCAGAATACAAGCGGATTGGCGAGATACCTCTCATCAAAATAGATCGCTCCGTTGACCGTAGGAATTCCCATCCTGTTGCCGTAATCACGAACTCCCCCCACAACACCTTTCATTATCCGCCGCGGATGAAGCACTCCCTTCGGTATTTCATCAAGCTTCTTATCAGGCGGCCCGAAACAAAATATATCGGTATTCGCAATCGGTTTTGCCCCCAGTCCTGTCCCCATCGGATCACGGATCACCCCCCCGATACCGGTAGCTGCCCCGCCGTAAGGATCAAGAGCAGACGGATGATTGTGCGTCTCCACCTTAAAACACACCGCGCTTTGATCGTCAAACTCCACTACACCGGCGTTATCTTCAAACACGGATATACACCAGTTCTTGTTCAACTCCTGCGTTGCCTTGAACACTGTTTCCTTGAGCATATTATCAAAGTGAAGCTCCTGCCCGCCGATCGACATGTCTATGCTGCTTTTGAGTGTCTTGTGAACACAGTGTTCACTCCAGGTCTGTGCGATTGTCTCCAGCTCAACATCACTAGGCTCGCGCCCAAGCTCCTGAAAATGCTTCCGGATTGTCCTCATCTCGACAAGATCGAGAAACAGGTCCCTGCTCTTGCTCAGTTCGATAAGACCTTCGTCGTCAAGCTCGCGGATCGGCCAGCTAATCTTCTCCAGTTCATACGACTTAAGATGGGGACTGGGAGGCTCTGCCTCCTCACCCATTACCGCAACTTCAATGCAGTCATTGGCCAGAACACGACGTGTAATAAGCTCCGTTTCTTTCGAACTCAACCCCCCAAGAAGCACATATTTCCTCGCCGTCCGAACATGCTCGACTTTCACCCCCATATCCGCTATTGCCATTGTGACAGATTCCGCCACAGGATCAGTCACACCGCTTTTAAGATGAATCTCTATTATGGTCGCTTTGGCAAGACCCGCTGGTGCACACGCCCTGCCTATGTAAAACTGCTCACTTACCGCATCGGCAAGAAGTTCACCAGCAATGCGCCGCGCAAACTGCCCATCGATATCCGCCTCAATCAAAAACACCCTTGCCGACTGAACTGCCTCGACATTTACTATACCAAGCTCCCTGATGTCTTCCAGCACCCCATCGCCGTGCACATCGGCAAAACCCGATTTGTTAAATACCTCAATCCGCCATTGCTTCACAACCCAATTCCCTTCTTTTCGTCCTTCCTGTTATTTGCCAACCCATTTGTAGCGTCTGTCTTGCCGTTCTTTCCGATCTGCATTGTAAGTTATGAAATCTCCCTGTGGCGCATCTTGTATTTGATTAACTCCGATCGTTTTTTCCTTGCCTTATCGAGCAGCTCTCTAATCTTTCTCTCATCCCCGTTACTTATAGCCTTCTGAAGTTTTTCAAGTTCTTTGACCACTCGTCCTATGGCTCTTCTAGTATTTCCCGAATTGGTTAAAAGTATATCCGCCCATATATTCGCCGGCCCTGACGCTATTCGGGATGCATCGATAAACCCCTGACCCGCTAGTTTCATCTCCTCAGTATCCGATGCGTTCACAAGTGCTGCTGCCATTGTATGCGGAAGATGGCTCACATCCGCAAGAATACGATCATGTACTGACGGATCCATCAGCCTGATTGAACAGCCCAGTTTCCCCCAGAATTCTTTCACCCGCCGTACTGCTTCACTGCTGGTTCGTTTTGTCGCAGTCAAAATGCAGGTTGTTCCTTCGAAAAGGTCGTCCCTGGCAAACTCGACCCCGCGCTGTTCTGAGCCTGCTATCGGATGAGATCCTACATAGTAAACACTTTTAGGGAGTATCCTCTCAGCCCAGCGGTGGGCCTGAACCTTTGTTGAGCCGACATCGGTTACTATGCACCCCGACGGAAGTGCACCGCAAATCTCCTTAAATATATTCTCGAAGGTAAGGATCGGAGTTGCAAGAATAACTATGTCCGCCCTTTCTACCCCCTCAGTCAAACTGTCAACCACAACATCAGCCACACCAAGCTGCCGCGCCTTTCGCCTCGTTACAGGCCGATGGCTGTACCCTACAATTCTCACACCAGGCATCGTCCGTAAAACCGCCAGCGCCACCGAGCCGCCCAAAAGCCCCAGTCCGACAACCGTTATTTGGCGTAACCTCTTCAATATGAAAACCTTACAACAACAAACAGATAAACTGACAACTATAAAAAGTATAATGCAACTCGCCTTCTGTCAATTTTTTTCTTTTATTTATACGCTGTAAATGTTAATATGGTAAACTCGAAGACACTAAAGCCAGGGAAAAGGCTATCCACGACAATTTCCAACCCTCAATTATGGGAAGGAAATTTTTTAATGGTACATATGGAAACTCTGAAAAACATAGACTGTTATGGTTGAGAATAATAATAACGGCGCCGGCTATCTGCAGTTTGAAAAAAGTATCGCTGCTTTTGACCGACAGATAGACGAACTCAATAGACTCAATTCCACTAAAGGGATCGACTACTCTGCGGAAATTCGACAGCTTCACAAAGATCGAGTCGCCGAATTAAAGAAAATATATTCCCAGCTTACCCCATGGCAGACTGTTCAGGTCGCACGACATCCAAAAAGACCCCTCCTGAGAGATTATCTCGGGCTGATGGTAAAAGACTTCAAGGAACTCCATGGTGACAAATGCTTCGGTGACGACCGCGCCATTATCACAGGCATGGGACAGATCGGCAGAAATAAGGTCATGATCGTCGGTCAGGACAAGGGAAGAGAAACAAAGGAAAAAATTGCCTGCAATTTCGGATGTGCAAATCCTGAAGGCTACAGAAAGGCCCTGGCCAAAATGAAGCTCGCAGAAAAATTCGGCATCCCCGTCGTAACGCTGATTGATACCCCCGGCGCATATCCGGGAATAGGAGCAGAAGAACGCGGACAGGCCCAGGCCATAGCCGTCAACCTCATGGAAATGTCACGGCTCAGGATCCCCATTATTTGTATCGTTATCGGCGAGGGAGGATCCGGAGGAGCTCTCGGAATAGGCGTCGGCGATCGCCTCGCCATGCTTGAATTTGCATACTACTCGGTCATTTCTCCGGAAGGCTGCGCCGCCATCCTTTGGCGGGATGGCACACAGGCTGAACAGGCTGCAGAAGCACTCCGGCTTACAAGCAAAGACCTCTACAGGCTTGACCTTGTCGATAACGTTATACCCGAACCCCTCGGAGGCGCCCACAGAAACATCTATGAAGCTGCTCACAACGTGGAAACATACATCATTAAAACATTACAGGGCTTGAAGCGAACAACCCTTGATCACCTGCTGGAAAACCGCTACAAAAAACTCCGGGCTGTCGGAACTTTTACAGGAAAACAAACCTCTCTCAAAACGCTTCCGGTAAAGCTTATCAGAAAAACCATGACCATAAAAGCTGCCCCCGCACCTTTGATCTCATCGCACCACCCCGTTAAAATCTGATACCCCCTCGCCTCTCCTACTTCGCAGGCTCGCTCGATGTCTCTTCCCGCGGATCCACCCCCTGCTCAATCGCCGATATCTTGTTAACACGCCGCTGGTGCCTGCCGCCCACAAAATCTGTGCTCAGCCACGTCTCTACTATCTTCCGCAGCACCACCGCGCCGATCAAATCTCCCGCAACACACAAAACATTCGCATCGTTATGGTGCCTTGATATCTGGGCGTTCAGCTCATCAAAGCATAATGCAGCACGCACTCCCCTGACCTTATTGGCAGCAATGCTCATGCCAATCCCCGTCCCGCAGACCAGAATCGCTCGATCTGCTTGTTTATTCGACACCGCAGTAGCCGCAACATACGCCAGATCCGGGTAGTCCACAGGATTGCTGTTTGATGTACCAAAATCAATTGCCTCATGACCCAACTGAGTGACGATTCCTTTTACCTGCTCTTTGGCCTCATAACCTCGATGATCACTTGCTACTGCTATCTTCATTGCAAAAACTCACCAACTCTCTTTAACACGCCCTGCTTTATCATCTCGCCGCATCTGATATATACATCCTGACATCCGCCAATGGGATCAGAAATTTCCTCTTCTTCAGTCAGCAGTCGGCACTTTTTTGCTGCATCAGGCCAAACCGAACAAATATGCTCAATATGGTCTGCCGACATGGCAAAAATATAGTCGCTTCTCTCGACCATCTCGGTCGAAATTGCCTTACTCCTGCAACTGCTGATATTTACCTCTTCCTTTTCGCAAAATGCTATACTTTCAGCACTTGCACCCATACCGCCAATAGCTGCGATTCCCGCAGAATCTACCATATAACCTATCGATTCCAACTCGTCAAGACCGCAGCCTAGTTTTTCCGATAAATATTTTCGGCAAAGTCCTTCCGCCACTGGACTGCGGCAAGTATTGCCTGTACAGACAAATAGAATCCTCACCACCGACATATCCCTGATCTGCTCGATCGAATAGGCGCCCTCTCGAAGTACCTCCCACCCTTTTGCACCTGCCTTGACAACCGTGCTGCTTTTTTTGTATGCACAAGCCCCCCCATCCAGAACAAGTTCCACACTCCCTGCAAGCTGATCAGCCACACCTTTTATATCTGTGGCAGGTTCTTGTCCCGCAAGGTTCGCGCTTGGCACAAATACCGGTTTCCTGCAGACGCTTAAAACCGCTGAAGCTATCGCGCTGTCAGGACATCGAATACCTATGGAATTATCCGGGTATAGACAATTGAAAACCTCCTCATCGAAAACTTTTCGCTGATTGCACAACACCGATCCATCTAATTCAAAGACAATCGTAATCGGACCAGGCCAGCCCGTCTCAATCAATTTCTTCACCCGCGCATCCCTCACAGGAGCATACCTGGCAACATCTTCTTTCCGACCGATGTGAAGCGTATATCGTTTCTGCCCGCTGCGCTGCTTGAGTTTGTTAAGCCGCTCCACCGATGACCTCTGAGCGACACACCCTATCCCGTAAACCGTCTCCGTGGGAAAAACAATCAGCCCGCCCATCTCAAGTACCTCCGCCGCCTTGCGCACAATTTCTGCATCAGGGCGCCTTGCGTCTACTTTGATAATCTCAGTGTGCATACATCTCCTCTCGGTATCTCTGAAAACCATATCCCTCGCTTCTGCTGCAAGTCATGTCCATGACAATCATATAACAAACCGTGATAACAAAATCAACACCAAACGCCGGCCCGGCATACACTACGCCGACAGCTGCCTGCATAATCAGAAAAACAATTTGACAAACATATTAGCTCCTACTACACTTCCTGGCTTCTGAGTCGTATCTGCTATTAATACCAGGCCGGATCGGCCCGCTTTACTGGTGTTTATCTGGGAGTGATTCAAAGTGTTGAAGATTATAAAAAACAAAGACAGCGTACTGGTGCAAACTACAACAACGACTCTCCAATGGGATTTAACCAGGGGCGGACAGATCACAAAATGTGATTTGAAAGGTTATCAGGCCTCCCACTCTCTCCTGAAAAATGATCAGCCTGTTCCAAATCTTACTCTCGACCTTGGTAAAACGCTCATAAGCCTCGCAGACAGCCCTGTCGAGACCGAATTTATACGACGAACCGAAGATCGCTTCACTTTCAGGACAAAAGCAAGATACGCAGACATGTTCACCATCGAACAGGAATACGATGTTTTTCCCGAAGGCATCGTATTCTGCGAATTCGCAGTTGTACTTGACGATGGCAAAAAAGCCAATGTCCGCAATGCTTACATGACCTTCCCCCTGCATATCCTCGATGCAAAAAAACTTCGTGGAAACTATATAAGCCGTGACCTCTACCTCAAACAGGATGTTACCTGCGTCCACGTCCTGAGCAGCACGGAAATATGCATGGATCGCGACAAAACCGCCGACATACCACATCTGCTCTCGCTCTACGGCCTGGACCTCGGCTGGTCTGAAAGTCGCTATTTCTCAAACCGTTTTGAAATGGCCATCGAAGATTCAACCTCACTAGGCGGCCAAATGCTTGCCCCGACACGCACAATTGCAGGGCCGCAGAAAAACCACTGGCAGCTTACATGGAAACTCTGCGAAAATTCCTCCGAGCAAATAACAGGACCCTTCCTCTACCGAAACAAATGGGCTATCTTCTGCGGCTCGGCAAGAACCCACGCTGGACCCAATGCCGACCCTGCAAGAAGAACCAACGTCATGGGCGCAAGAATCTGTCACATCATGTACCCATATGTGCGACAGGGAGACGAATGGCCCTGGTGCTCTGTCCCCATTCGGCAGACATTTTACCAGGATGTTCAGCTCGCAAAAGGAAATCCCTCAATAGACCGCATCGATGAAGCCGCAGACCTCGGTGCAAACATACTCATACTTCATCAGTTCTGGATGAGAAACGGCGGAAGCAACGGCGAGCCTATGGCCGATTACAAAGTCAACGACCCTGAATGGTTCAAAGCCGTCATCGACAGGGCGCACAAAAGAGGAATGAGAGTCGCCGTCTACATGAGAGGAATCGAGCATTACAGCCTCTACTACGATTTCTTCGAAAAATACATGAAAAAGGATTGGGATGGCCTATACATCGACTGGGCTTCACCTTTCGGACTCGGATATACAAAATCAACCTCTAAACACTGTTCGATTTTTAACTGGTTCATGTTCATACGGGCTTTGAGAAAAAGAGTCGGCTCCGGCGGCTTCCTCATCGGACATACTAGTGTGCAGACCCATGCCTCTTACGCCCTCTTCGACGCCGCACTTACAGGCGAGTTCTCCGTCATGCACGCCGGCCTGCTCGCTTCCCCGGAAATCAGCGCAAGCTACTCCGGCTCCGCTGGTTGTGCTGTGCACCTGATGTCCGGAAATTCTCCCGATAGAGCGGTGTTCTCAAGCCAGAAAGCTGCTGGATTCTCCGCGGCATTAGCCTACTCTAATCATCCCTTTATGGAACCTGACATAGAATTCAAAAAAGTAAACGCCTATATCCAGCCTCTCTGGGATCTTTTCACAGCCTTAGGCTCTGATCCTGTCAGAATGTACAACCCCAACGTCGGAACCGAAAAGGTATTCGAATGGAGCGAGGACGCGCTTCACCCCATCGCTTACAAAAATGCCGAAGGCACCGTCCTTGTCATCGTCACCAACCTCAGCGAACAAACCGTCTCCGCAACTGTTGACGTAGACCTCAAAGCTATCGGCATCGACCCCGCTAAAAAGATCACGCCGCTGAAGATAAAAGGCACACACACCGCCGAAGTCCGCAATACAAAAATAACCATAGATAACATGCCCCCATATTTCTTCACCGGCCTGTTGATCGGGTAAAATAAAAAACAGACAATTTAATCATTCCTCAACAGCAATAACCGCTGTAGTCTTTCTGCACATAATTCATATCAGGCTATTGCCGTGGATTCCTGGTGATCTGCAGGCTTTCATTCTTTCTTCTCGTCCTTCTGGCTGGAAAGCCTCAGTGCAACCTTTTCAAAAAAGCCCTGCTTCTTGCAGTACTGATATAAAAACGAAACGGCTATCATCGCCAGCCCCAAAACAATAAAGCCTGCTATACGGTACACGCTCTTAAGCATACTCATGTCAAAAATAAATGCCTTCGCAAGTACAATACCAAATAGCCCCAATGCCGCATATCGCAAAGCCGCCTTCTTCCGCCACAAACCGACCGCAACAAGCAGTGACCCATATATCGCCCACATCACTGAAAGATACATCTGAGCAAGGAACTTCCAGTTAATTACCCCCTCCGCGCCCAGCCCTCTGTAATACCAGTACAGATATATCTCCTCGCTGAGTAATACCCAAAAAACGAAAATCCCCGCAAAAGCAACACCGCCAGACACATATTGACTCGCGACAACCGGGCCTGGCCTCCGCCTCAACAAAGCAGAACTCACAAAAAGGGCCGCAACAAAAAGCAGCCCGATCAGCATGTCCTTGTTAAAAAACACCACGAATTGTTCGCGGTGGAAATTGAAAAAGAATGTAATTATGAATACTGATCCGACCGCTGTAAAAAAACATGCCGACACCCTGCACAGCCGCCCTTTAGGACTGAAGGGCTGAACAACAAAACTCAGAACCGATAGCGACAGCAGTCCTGTAAGACCCTCGCAGAAATACTGCCTGTAAACTACGCTGTATTTCTGCGAAAGGTTCAGAACCAGATGATAATGCAGATGCATGATCGAAGCGGCCAGCAGTACAAATACGAACCCGCAATATAGAATCTGAGCCAGCATCCCGCGCCCGCGAGGGTCAAGAACCTCCGATTGCCGATATATCAGATGAAACAGATATAACCCCGCTGCAACGAAAAACCACGAAAGAAACGCTTCGTTGAAAAACACTCTGAAAGGCTCAGAATACATCGGTAACTGGATCAGCAGATCGAACAGACTCAGCACCAGCACGATAAATGAACCTAACTGCGTCAGCAGGCTGCGGTACCTCGTACCAATCAACGCTAGAATCACCGCTTCAGCCGCCCATGCCATGACAAGCCCGTACATCTCAAAGTAAAGTGGAATCGCTATCGTTACACAGAAAATGCCGATTGCCGCAAGAACCAGCCGCAGCCGCTCGTCTTCCCGGCACCTGTACCGTACAAGACCAGCCATTACAAAATGCATTATCGCCATTGTCGCAATGCAAAAACAAAGCAGATTGCTATGACGCCCATACAAAATCCTGTACAAAAAATACAAAACGATAACGGCGTTGCCCATCGCCAGAACAGGCGCCTCCTTCTTGGCTACAATCCGCTTGACGAGCTCATACAGGTTCGGAAGCACCAGAAACATCGTGAAAAATACCCCAAGCCACCCGATCGCAACACCCATTTGCTCCGGTCTGTCGGCTACATAAAACTTCTCAAACCATCCTGTATAAAGAATGAACGTACCCGCAAAAGCCAGAATATTTACTGCACGCCATTTCCGCAAAACCGAACAGCCTAGCACACCTATGCTTAAAATCGAAACATAAATAAACAGTGCGAAGGGCCTGTTCTCATTCACCGAAAGTATCACCGGCGTCAAAAATCCGCCCAGAAGTGCAAGAAACGCAATGACAATCTCATCCAAAGCTACCGCATATGCAAGCGCTCCGCCGGTTATTATTATCGAAAACCCAAATGCTGTTACAGAACCGATCAACTCGTAGAAACCATACGCACAAAAAACGGCTGCGTAAAGCAAAGCAAACCCCAACGCTGTCAGCCCCTTAGCTGCGATCCCATAATCTCGCCGACGTGTAACTTCACCTATCGCCAACGCTGCCACTCCCCCCGCTACTGTTATGATAATCCTGCCAACCTCACCAATCAAAGAGTAATCGTATACAAATTTCAGGAAAAAACATATGCCCACAATAAGCGTGATGATCCCCGCTATGTTTACCCACTTGGTCCCTATGATCTGCTCTACTGAATCTATGGGCTTGGCTTTGTCTTGCTCCACAAAATCATATTCCTTGAGACGCACCTTTTGTGCTGCTGCCTGTAGATACTCGCCAACTTCTCTGCTTTCCACAGGCCTTGAAATGCCCTGTTCGGACACCTGCTTCTTCACTTCGCTAACCACTGCTGTAACTCCTTCTGCCGTTTCCGCTTCACCGCCTTTCCCAGGCAATTCTGCCCGATCCTCTCTCCGCTCGAACTTACTCACAAGCAGGTTCAATTTCTCCTCAAGATGCCCTAGACGACTGCTTATACTGATGCCGATAACCAGCAACACAATAAACAGGCACAAAGCAAGAAAAACCACTCCAACCATTTCTGCAGCTCCCGAAAATTCACTCCTTTACGAAAATAACATTAACCACTCCATGCTGTCCAATCAAGAAGTTTTATCCTGCCCTTGCCGTCCTTGTCTTCCACCTCACAACATCCTTGTTATCCGCTCTGCTCCGCTGTATACTGCGATTCTATGAATACCCAGCAGACACAGCCTGATCCTGAATATCAGACACGCCCTCTCATGCGATGCCTGTTTGACTTTCTTGTCCTGCGATCGTACAGCGTAATAATCCTTGCCGCTCTTTTCTGCACCCTCGCCGTAAAGCTCTACATCGCCCTGCTTTTTCACCGCCTCAGTGAATACTTCACCTGGATACTAGCCGACCTGGCGGTGCTGCTTTCCATGGAGCTGTTCCTCTCTTTCATGTGCACCATGGTCCCCAGACGCTCCATTGTTCGCATCGCCATGATCTCAGCCGCCATCGTCTGCACATGGTCTGTCATAAGTGCAGGCTGGCTGATCGCAACAGGAAACCAGGCCCTGCCCGCTGTCATTCTCCCACTCATTCGTGATCCCCTCAATCACTTTCCAATCGTGGGCCATCATTTAGCCAAACGACCTCTCACCGCACTTGCCCTGCTGGGCCCCAGCGCTATTGCCCTGACTTTTTTCTTCGCCTCCCTGGCAATTGCGCCTTTGCCGAAAACAAATAAAAAAAATCTTTCACTCAGATTTATTTTATCCCTCCTGTTTATATTAGCTGCAGTCTGTATCAAACCTTCCGCCGCCGCAAATACATCCGCTCAGGTCATAACACAAAACCTCCGGTACAACTGTCATCTCAAAGCAATCGAAAGCCTTTTTGCCGGCAGCTCACCAGCCGCTGCCAAACTCGATCTGAAAAACACATCCCGCCTGAACCCGACATTTGAGCATTACAGGTCCTCATTCAAAAAAATCAGTAAAAATTCGCCCAATATCGTCATAGTAATATTGGAGGGCATCCAGCGACGCCTCACCTCCCTCGACCCGCAGGCGCCTGACACCACACCACAACTCGCTCGGATCGCCGCAAACGGCCTCGACTTCACAAACGTCCGCCCCCCTGTTACACACACCACAAAAGCACTGTTCGCCCTGCTTACAGGCAACCTGCCCTCCGTCTCTCAGGACATCATCGAAGCTGTCCCGCTCGAAAAACCCTATATCTCGCTCCCTGCAATCCTGACTTACTGCGCCGGCTATCGTACCGCATTCTTCCAGTCGGCAAAAGGCAGCTTCGAAGCCAGGCCTGGCCTCATACACAACCTCGGCTACAAGAAATTCTGGGCACGAGATGATCTGCCAAATTCCGAAGACTACCTCGGCTATCTTGCTTCAGACGAATTTGCTATGCTCCAGCCCATCGAACAATGGATCCAGCAGGAGAAAAAACCCTTTCTCCTAACCATCCTCTGTTCGGTAACACACGACCCCTATGAAGTACCCCGGAGTTTCGAATCCCCTGCACTTCTGCCTTTCGACCGCTACCTTCAGACAATCCGCTACACCGACAAATTCATTGCCGCTCTTGATGCCGCACTCGAAAAACTTAACCTCACGCAAAACACAATTCTCTGTGTTATCGGCGACCACGGCGAGGCATTCGGCGAACACGACTTATTCGGCCACGCGATGATACCTTTTGAAGAAGCGCTTCGGGTTGTCTGGATAATCCGCGCACCGGCTCTGATAAATACTCCTCGCAAAATAAATTTTCCCGCTAGTTCCCTTGACCTTACACCCACAATACTTCATCTTGCCGGTTTTCAAATTCAAAACATCCCCTTCCATGGCATTGACATCCTCACAACCTTGCCTCAGCACAGAAAAATTTACTTCGCAGGCTGGATACCACAGGGACCTGCCGGATACATCCTGGACAACCTCAAGTTCATTTACGACCCCACTGTACACAAAGCCTCCTTCTACGACCTCTCCACCGACCCCAACGAAACCAATAGGAAGCCCCTGGACCCAAACCAGACCACAGAAATTGCCCTTGAGCTGGCAGAATGGCGACAGGCATCCGTCCTGCCTGAACACCTATCCCAGCACAGCAGTAAACAACTTTTCGACAAATGGATTTGTCGATGGAGCTCCCGCCTCGCAAAGGCAGCTTACCTCAACGAACAATCTCTGACCACAAAAGACTAGTAGTCTGTCAAGATTGTTAATGTAAGTGAACAATATTTGCCGATACCTTCATAAGGACATAATATATCGGGCCTTATTAAGGAGAATCGGCTATGGAAAAATATGTTGTAGAACTGACAAGTGAAGAACGGAAA
>JBDRHL010000185.1:0-2179 GCA_043816955.1 Planctomycetota bacterium
AATAGAAAGTGCGTTAAAAATGCAGTCAGGCTGGGGACAGGAATATTAAAGGGGCCAAACGTTGTAAAGCAGGTAAGAAAAACATGGCTACCTCAAACAGAAGGCAAGACAACAGTTCATGTGTTAGAAGCGATTGAAGAACACAAGCCAGCCTCAAAAAGTGTTGATCCCTGGAATATTTATCCCGATCCTAACTGCGGTGATGATATTAAAAGAGCAGCTTATATTTGGGAGCACGACCGGATTCTTCCACGGGAGTTGCGCAGCCTTATAGGTGTTGATGGGTATTTAACAGACCAAATATTCAAGGTTTTAACAGAAGATCCCATACGAACAAAGGTGGTTGAAAGCAAAAAGGGGCAAAAAATACAACAAGATACAGCGGCAAAAGGTGCGACATACGAACGGTGGGAATATCATGGCGACGTAAACAAGGAAGACCTTGAATCCCTTGGTTGTGATTGTGAGGAAAAGACGGGCAATTCATTATCCGCATGTGTTGTGTTTGTAAACGACAGGCCGATTAAAGTAATATTAAACCCTCTTGATACCAATGATATGCCGTATGATTTTTTCCAATGGACATCGGTAACAGGCAGTCCCTGGGGGATAGGTATCCCCAGAATGATGATTTGGCAGCAGAGAATAATCACGGCAGCATGGCGTGCGATGATGGACAATGCTGGTGATTCATCCGGTGCAAACGTAGTTCTTGGCTTTGGTATTGAGCCCGATGATGGAAAATGGGAATTAACCGGCAAGAAAATCTGGAGAGCGATTGGAGATATAGAAGATGTAAGAAATGCTTTTGCACAGTTTCAGGTAGCTAATAATCAAGTAGAGCTTCAAAACATAATCGAGCTTGCATTAAGATTTATTGATATGGAAACATCACTTCCGATGTTATTTCAGGGTGAAAAAGGCGAGCTTCCTGAAACTCTCGGTGCAACAAACATTATGGTTGATTCTAATAATGTAGCTTTAAGGTCAAGGGTAAAATGCTGGGACGATCAGATAACAAGACCTCATATTACGAGATACTACCACTGGAATATGCAGTATAATGAAAAAGCCGAGATTAAGGGCGATTATAATGTAGATGCCAGGGGCACGTCGGTATTATTAGCCAAAGACCAGCAAGCCGAGGCTCTGACCGAAGTCCTTCAATTACGAAACGACCCGATGATAAGCGATGTTGTTGACTGGAAGAAAGCCATTAAGCAATTATTTTTAGCCAGAAGATTGGATGTTGTTTTACCGGACGATGAGATCGCAAAGAATGAAAAAAGGCGAGCGGAACAGCCAGCGGTTGACCCATCTATTCAAGGGTCTATTGATGTGGCTACAATAAGAGCAGAGGGTGAAATGCAGAAAGCCGAGCTGATTCGCCAGACCGAACTACAGAAGATTGAGTTACAGCGTGACATTAAAATAGCCGAAATGGAAACCCAGGCGCAGCAGGATGAATTAAGAAGACAACACGAAGTAGCATTGGCACAGATGACATATAACACTAAGATTATGGAGTTATCTGAGAAAACGGGGATCAGTTTGGAGAAGATAAAAAGTGATTTGGCGAGGGATGCTGCAAAACTTCAATTGCAAGAAAGGCTGTCGTTAAATAAGGCCGGTGAAGCCATAAAGCCACCAGTAGAAGTTCCCGGCAAAGCTCCAGATGGTGAGTCATTTGTAAAATAATATGACAATGACCAAGGACTATATTATGGATATCGAAACAATAAGGAAAATTAGAGAGGAAGAAGCAGTAAGGGTGTTTGATGGTAATAAATTTGAGCAAGAGCCAGTTGAAGTTAGGCTTGATAAAATAGAGTGGGAAGGGTTCTATGATGGATATTCTATAGTCGGGTATGGGTGGACATGTCCCAATTGCAAGCATTTTGAGCAGCTTGCCTCTTATTTTGATGACACAGTATTCTGTAAAAAATGTGGTGAACTATTTGCTAATCCAGAAAAACCAGAGGAAATGTAATGATAAAAAGTGTTAAATATGAAGCAGGTAAACATTATCCACACTTATTGAAACAGTTAGAAGGCTTGTAATATGACAAAAGATGAATTTGAAAAAGGTTATGCGAAAAGAAGTGGAGTCACAGTTAAATGGCTACACGACCACAATCAACTTGGCGTACCATGCGATTGCGGCGAAGATGGGTGCGCT
>JBDRHL010000186.1:0-26953 GCA_043816955.1 Planctomycetota bacterium
TTATCCTCTCGCTGTTCAATGCAGGATCCATCAGGACCATACGCGGGTTCATCCCCAGAATCATAGGCACACGCGCCGCATGCCCCGCACGGTAGTCCTCCCAAAGCCGCCTGACATGACTGTTATGCTCGTCAAAGTCAATGGATAAAAAATGATGCGATTGCGATTGTTCCATATGAATCTGCCGTTAAAGTCTCCCTGCCGATTCTTCTAAATTATAGTCGTCGATTGTTATCATTGCAGTGTAACTCCACGGAAAATGCCATGTGAAAGTATAATCTAAAAGACGGCCTGGCTACAAGAACCAGCCGTCTTACAGCGGCTGAAAGATAAAAATACTCATTATTCCTACGGTACCAGCTCCTTCTGGTAGAATTCAATATTATCAACGTAACATTTGATGTCGTAGCCAACCGCACAGTGGCGCAAGCCGTAGATTATGCAGTTAGCCTCGGGAAACAGGGTATCTAAATCGAGATACAAGGCTACATCACTTGCAAGTGTAGTCCATTGTTCTGTTCCGGACGGGCGAACCAGAAAATCTGCTCTGTCAGCCTGTCCTGCAAGAGAGCGGATTCGAATTTCCAGATCGTACCATACCCCATCGTAAGCCGCATACGGTGTGCCTACAGGCGTGGGGCCGATATAGGCGACCAGATTGTTAAGTCCTGCGTCATTAATAATTCGCACAATCGGTGAGTAATAAGTATAATCAGCAGGACTTCCATACGGGCGGTAGGCAATTTCAATATGAGCAGCGATGCCGTTGCCGACGGTCGAATGTGAGGCAAATTTTCCATGCAGGATATATTCGTAGCCCTCGGCCACGCCGAATGTCCCCTGAAGCAATCTGTGCACCGCTTCGTTTTCAGGATAGCTGTTCCACGCACTTTCACCCACCCAGTTGTCGTCACTCCCTTCCGGGATATCAGTATTATCACGCGGCCTGCGTTCTGCAAACCGTCCGTACTTTTCACTGCCGGCCGGGCCGTTTTGCAGCCATTCATGGTAACTGTGTGCATGAATATAGCTCCAGGTCGGGCTCACGCCGGTACCAAACTGAAAGTTTTCCCTGTACAGCAGTATCGGTTCTCCAAGCAGCCGCCACTGCTGAGAGCCGGTCCACTGCTCAACCAGCTTGGCATAGTCAGGCAAAGCCTCTTTACCATCGTTATCCCAGTCATATCCATCCGGAGGTGGTGCAGACAGCCAGTTGTCCACAAATAACGCAAGATCAGCCATATCGGTATCAAGGTCGAAATCAAAATCACCATACGGAGCTATCCAGAGCATCTTGAAAGTTTCAGGCTCAATATTGAGGGTAAAAACTTTATTTGCATCAAGCGCAATTTCTGTACGCTCGATTGCCTCGATTATCACCGGCTTTCCCGCTCCTTTCCACCTCAGCGAAACAGTTACGGCATTGCAGGGATCATTAAAGCTGCGCAGGTTGGATACCACCGCCAGAACCTTGCCGTCGTCCCGTGCCCAGGTGCCAAAAACGTCTTCTTCTGCGTCAGGACCGACCCATTCGAGATATGCGTTGTCATACTCGTGCCAGGCAGGTGTAAACTCCGCGCTGCGCCTGCCGAACCAGCGTGTAGCATCGTAAACCTTTTTGCAGTACCGCTGATTTAACGATTTTATCCAGCCGTTGCCCGTACCATGAGGAAGTTCCCATGCAAGCGCCATCTTTGTCTGCCGTTCCAGACATTGAGATGGGCCGTGCTCCACCAGTACATTGTGGCTCATTATCTGAGGCAAACCGAAATTAGTAGAAATACAGCGGGTTCTAAACACATCAAAAGCCGGGACGCTGGCATTTTTGCCCAGCCATTCCGAATACCCGCCCGGTGGAGTACCCATATATATATGCTGAGAAATACCCCACGCAAATTCACCGGTGAGCCAACTCGTGGCAAAACCGGTAAGGGCAGGACAGAACTGCCAGCCGTGCACCCATAACTCATATCTGGGGAAACCAACGCGATCGTCGCATTCATCGCACGGCAGATAGTTGCTGTCCACCGTATCTTCAAGCATAATTGCAACTCGCTTCATAGCCTCGCGGATAGCCAGAACCGGCAGATTCTCGTGGCGAACACCGGAGCCGTCGACCCAACTGCAGCCGTGATACGGATTCTTACATGCCCCGTGGGCGCCGAGGAAACCGTCAAAATACAAGCCGTCCAGATTGAAGTTGATCATATTTTGCCGCCAGTAATAAACCAGATAGTCTATCAGGGCTGTAGACGCCGGGCAATCAGCCCAACAGTTAAGGCCGTCCCATACGATCATGCCATCCGCGTAAGGCTCACGCCGCCACTCGAGCCAATGATCATTGAAATCGGTTATCGTGTTCTGTATCTTCTGCGGGCATGTAGCAACACCGACAAGGGCGCCTCCTAGGTCATGCTGATAAGCAACAGCCATATTTGTAAGAGCTGCATCCCAGTGTTCCGGGTCGTTAAGCCCCAGCATAATAGTGCCCCAGCCGGAACTGTGGCCCCAGAGAACCTCAAAGTCGATGTTATTCGTATCCTGGTCTGATAACAGCCAGGATCCCGGTGACGCGTGGTCTGCTATCATAGAATGCCAGTCAGGCGGCAGCGGCTTGATCGGCGTAGCCTGGATGCCAAATTTATAGACCCGGCCGTGGGCCTTGCCCGAGGTTTCCATTAAGTTCATCACATACTTATGAGTGCTGCTGTTGGGCGTGTTGGGATACAGACGGCAAAAGGCACTTTCAGAAGCCGGCTGCCAGTATTGCAGGCTGCTGTACAAAAATCCCAAACCCAGTTCCTCGCGGCCAAACCAATGATACGCAATAGCCTCCCAGGGAAAGGATAGCGTCGATGTACCGATTTTCCCCGTATAGGTCCGGCTATAGCACTGGTAATAGTAAGCATAGTCGGAATCCAGCAGCACTTCGACCCGCAATTTTTCAAACTGCACTGTTTGACTCGCCTCATAGGTACTCAGCTCAATCCACAAAAAACCGTCAAAGTCCACAAACATATCTGCAAAAAAGGTTACTGCTCCAAGCTCACTAACCGCTTGCATTTTCACACGGGCGCCCTTTTGCTCGGTAAACATAAACAATTCAAGAGGTACTACATATTCCACCCCACCTATTTTTGCTATCAACCTGATTGGATCGGCAAGTATTTCCACCCCTTGCGTTACAATACTTGCCGGAAGCAGGCTCGTGGTGTCCCAGGTATACGTTCTGCCCCATGCACTTACCTGCTGATCACTGCAGGTCAACGGCGTCCAGGGTTTAAGTACCCGGTTCGGATCAACGCCGATGGTATTACCCAGCCATACGGGCTGTAAATGTTTGAAAGATTTGTACGCCATCGCATATTCACCGGGAGCAGTAACAGGATAAACCCTCACCCGGCAGGTATAACTGCCCAGTGGTGCAGCGGAATAATCAAAAATGATGCCGTTAGTCTGAATCGCTGACATTGAAACAGTCTGGCTGGCCCGGACAATACCGCCCCCATCAACAGCCTCAATCAGCGCACGCATGGAACCAACCGTGTAGCCTTGATTAAAAAAGCCCTGCACATTGATATCCAGGACAAATTCCTTCTGCGACGGCACGTTCCCCACAAACGTTACGCTCGCCCAGCCATCATGCTGAGCTGCATAAGAAAATGACGAAATAAACAACAGCAAAATGATTACAACAATACTTAGACTCATCAACTTTTGCATCTATACATTCTCCATCTTCCCCGTCTTTGGTGGCTGTTCAGTTTTTTTTACTGAACAGCCGCCTCTGACGAGAATTTTAGAAACAAACCCGCAAACAAAAAATTATTTGCGTCTTCGCAGTAATGCTACAGCACCTAATCCCAGAAGCGCTACTGTCGCAGGCTCAGGAATCTGGCTGAGGTGATCTACAACACCGTAGGCATGGTTGTAGCCATGTGTGCCGGTCGTATACCACTGATACATTCCGATAACCGGAACATTATTCGCAGCGGTCGTGTCCAGATCAGGCAGCAGGTTAGGCCCGCTGACAAGCACCCAGTCAGGATCAACTCCGGTGCGCTTGGCGTACATCGTGGAGGTGTCATTACCCGCACCAGGTACACTGTCGAGCACTATCTTGAACTCATACCAGATCTTCTGGGCCATGGGGGTTACCACACCGCCGGGTTTGAAGTCGTGCGGATAGGCGGTGTTATTAACCAAGATGTCAATCTTGCCCCAGTTCGAATTGCAGTTGCTCATACCCGCATCCTTGTTGTAATTGGCCCAGGCATCGCCGCCGGTCTCGGGAATCTGCGTAATATACAGCTCACCGTGAAAACCGGCATTCCAGGTATCACTGTACGGCTGCCACGTAACACCCATAACCTTGGACTCAACCACATACTGCTCGCCTTCGACCGCCTGAAAAGCACCGGCATCCCAGCGGTAGTAAACAACACCACCGCTCGTAGTATTCTTCGGGGCGCCGACCCAGCCATCTTCCGATGCCGGGGAAAGGGGGAAGCTGCCCAATGCCGCGCTGTCCTGGAGATAACGTCCATCTTTGTCTGGAACACTATCAATCAGGCGGGTAAAACTGGGAGCAGGCTTGTCCTCGAGCCTGCTACAGCTCGTGGCTGGCCAGACACCGGTTCCATAGTTGAAGTCCTCATAGACTGCCCAGGCCGGTGCTGCTAACAACATTACCATCAAACATAAAATTAACCTCTTCATGACTGTCTCCTCCAAAAAACATTAAAAAACTTTAAACTACATTAAACCACACATACACACATAACAAATCAACACAACTTGTAGGGCTTTTACTTCCTCTTATCACCTCCTTTTCAAGTTAACTTCTAAAAATGCTCAGGTTCTCGTAGGGCCTGCAATCACAGGCCCCACGACTGATTACCAAAACCAAAAATTACTTTATCGGAGTCTCCTTGAAAGTGATGTGGTCAATCACGCCGTACGCATGGTTATAACCATGTGTGCCTGTCGTGTACCACTGATACATCCCTATAATCGGCACATTCTTCGCTGCGCTCGTATCAAGGTCCGTTATAAGGTTAGGCCCGCTGACATAGGCCCAGTCAGGATCAACGCCGGTGCGCTTCAGGTACATTGTAGCGGTATCATTACCTGCACCTGGTATCGATTTGATCACAATTTTCATCTCATACCACACTTCCGAGGACATGTCTGCTTTATAGATACCATCAGGACGGAATTCGTGTGGATAATCCGTGCCGTTAACCCATATGGAGATTTTCGTCCAGTTTGAAGCACAGTTGGTCATACCTGCAATCTTACTGTAACTGGCCCACTTTTCAGCGTTGACATCCGGAATCTGTGAAACAAACAGCGAGCCGCGGAATCCGGCATCCCACGGGTCAACATACGGCACAATCGTAAGCCCCATCACTTTCGACTCAATCTCATACTGCATTCCTTCAGTTGCCTGAAAGGCCGCATAATCCCAGCGGTAAATAACGTCACCGCCGCTCGTAGTATTCTTTGGTGCAGCGACCCAGTAATCTTCCGACGGCACGGGTATCTTGAAGCTTCCCGCAGCATAGTCATCTCTCGCAAACAAGCCGTCCTTGTCGGGCAAACCATCGATCAGACGGGTAAATTCGTTGCCGGGTTTATCCTCGAGCTTGCTCCATGTCTTGGTCGGATCGCCTGAATAATAGCCGCTGCCGTAAATGAAGTTCTCACCCTTATACGTCGACGGCTGCGGCTGGATCGGACGGAAACCCATCTTGATGCTGTCAAGGAACCCAAAGTCGTTCCAGTTGACAGTTTTGTATACCCCATCATTGGGATCCAGATAGCTTTTGACATACATGTGGTTCAGCACAAACAACGGGAAGTTCTTTGCACCCGTGGTATCCAGATCATTATCAAGCTCCAAATTCAGTGCGATTGGAACATACTCTCCCGTGCCGGCCTGACGTGCGTAGAGGTCGGCAGTGTCGTTGGCGCCGGGTATCGAGCGGACTACAAGCCTCAGGTCATACCACTGCCAACTGTGAGCCTCAAAAGGCCTGCCATGATAGGTTTTTATCAGCTCTTCACTGCCCTGCGAACCGAGATTTTCGGTTTCCGCGGTGAAACCTGTCATACAGAACCCGAATCGGTCATTCGAGATACCGGCAACAATGTCGTAATAGACATAATCGTCGTATCCCCAGTCGGGATAATTTACATCCGGCCGGATGCCGATTGCGACATCAGCCTGAATGCCGGTGCCAAGAGAATAACCTGTATTCTGACGGCCAAAGAAATTCGGCTCATGGTAGCCGCCCTCATCTGCCGGTGTGTGCGGAGGCCAACTGTATGACGCCGCCAGATACTCGGTACGGGACGAAGCCACCTTTGCATCGAGTATGTACTCCATACCTTCGATTGCTTGGAACCCCCCAACCTCCCAGGAATATACCGGCTGGCCTACTACATATACATCTGCCCATCTGGGCTGGGCGAAAAAGCCGTCATCTGAACCGGGCGGAAACTGATAATTCTGCAGAGTGAGGGGCTCGGTAGGAATGTAGTCATTCATGTCATCAGGATACTCCCGGCACCATGCATGTTTCTTATCCGGCAGGTTGCCGTACCAGAGAAGCCAGAACTTGTTTCCATGCTGCGGATCATTGGGGTCGTATCCTCCCCATAATTGCTCAAGCATACTGTAGTCAGTTTCGAACGTGTCGAAGTTTTCTACGCTAAAGTAACTGATTCCAGCCTCCTGCTCGGCTGTATAGACATCCGCAAACTCTGCGTAATCGATGAAGTCATAGCTGTTCAGCCACTGCTCAACAAAACCTGCCAGGTCTTTCAGATCGACATCGCCGTCGACGTCGAAATCAGCAAATATTTTTTCACCTGTTATACTTACCTTATCGTATACCGCGCTATTGATATAATAGGTTGGCGGGCTGCCGACACTGCTGATATATATCCTCCACCCAACCAGAACGTAATTCCTCGCTGCATCGGTCGCCAAATCACTGCTCAAGGGATAGTATTCCACGATAGTGGACCACTCCGACTGCCCTTCCGGCCGTGCTCTTGCAGACATACGATCAGGCTCACCCGCAAGACTATAAAGCGTAAGCTCCACCTCGTACGGCTTAAGTGAGGGACTGCTAAAGTTTGCGTCGCCTACGGGCCTGTACATCTGACCGGTCAAAGCTCCGCCCACGTCAGCGTAAACTCCCCAGTAAGGCCCGTTATTTACACCTGCCAGAAGCTGCCAGTTGGCATAAACATTCGGGTCACCGACAGGCGCTACCGCAAAGCCAAAATTAACGTAAAATGTCTCGCCCATTCCCGGTACAGCCCAGGCCGGGCTTACGTGCGCATTGTAACCTATAGCTGTGGTTCGTATGGTGTACTTGTACCCTTCCTGGGCCTGAAATGCGGATTTGTCCCAGCGGTACCACGCTGTGTTATTGTGGCTGTACTCGGTTGCAGAAATTGTGCGGGAGACACCATTGTAGTCGACAAAGCCGCTCGCAACCGAGGCCCGTATGGCGTTGGGTTCCGCATCGGAAAACCAGTACCAGTCATTGGGATTTTGAATCTGTAGCCACGCCAGGTTCGGATCAACAGCGGGGTAATTAAAATCCTCAACGTAAGCAAACTGAATGTCTGCTGCGCTGCCTACTGCAGCGAAACACCACAACAACATCAACACCACCAAAAATCTCAGGTTTTTCATCTTTTTTTCCTCCTTTTCAATAATTTTGCTTGTTACGTTTCCTTCTGTTTTTTTGAATCCACTTTATTTATAACGCCAATTGCTTTCCTCTTACCTACTTACTATGCCACCACAGAGAATCAAGCGTACGTCCTCCGGAATAACGCCCTACACCCAGTCTCGCATAAACCTCGTAAACCACATCCCCCAGCTTATATATCCTCTGGTTCTTCCGCAGAATCTGTATTTTGCCTGCATGACCGTCAACCCACGCGATATTAACCGCGCCAAAATGCCGCGGGTCAGCGTTATAATACGGTGCATACGGCAGAGGCTGGTCATAGCACGCATGACAACCAAGAAATTTATCCCACGCGCAAGCAGTATCAATATGATGGATCGTTTCACTCGGCCTCTTTATCATGCTCATGTTAGGTGTATTCCATAAGTGTGTATATGTTACCGGTGCCCCCCTTGTGCTTGACCCTCCTTGACTGGTTTTGATCCTGTCATCAGTGCCGAGGTTGATCCAGTTGTAGCCGATATTGACATGGCGATTAGCACCGTCAACACCTCCATAACGAGGGTCAGGGTGATCTACCTGCCTCTGCCAATACTTCCATGACTCCCCCGCCCGGCAAATAAAAGCCTTTACATCCGCAACATACTTCATCCGTACAAGCTCTGTGGTATAACGTCCGGTAAACCCCGCCTGTATCGAAGACGGAGTCGGTTCACAACCTAAGTAGAAAGGAATGCACCGGTCTCTATAATCCTGACCATATAACACCCAGCCATAGCTGACCTGCTTCATATTTGACAGACATATTACCGCTTTGGCCTGGTCACGCACCCGGTTAAGGGCCGGCACCAGTATCGAAAGCAGCACCGCAATGATTGCGATTACAACCAGCAGCTCAACCAACGTGAATCCCTTCTCGGCCTTGTTGATTCGCTTTCTTGTCATAATCTTTCCCATCAAATTATGATATTTTACTCTCACTACTTACTGTGCCACCACAGAGAATCAAGCGTATGTTGTACTCCGGAATAACGCCCTACACCCAGTATCGCATAGACCTCGTAAACCACATCTGCCAGCTTATATATCCTCTGGTCCTTCCGCAGAATCTGCAGCTTGCCTGCATGACCGTCAACCCACGCGATATTAACCGCGCCAAAATGCCGCGGATCAGCTACATAATACGGTGCATACGGGAGCGGTTGGTCATAACACGCCTGACAACCCTTAAACTTATCCCACGCGCAAGCCGTATCAATATGATGGATCGTTTCACTCGGCCTCTTTATCATGCTCATGTTAGGTGTATTCCATAAGTGTGCGTACGTTACCGGGCCCCTTCTGCCTCCCCCGGACCCACCCTGGCTGCTATTGACCCTGTCATCAGTGCCGAGGTTGATCCAGTTGTAGCCAATATTGACAGCGCGATTAGCACCTTCAATACCTCCATAACGAGGGTCAGGGTGATCTACCGCCATCTGCCAGTACTTCCATGATTCCCCCGCCCGGCAAATAAAAGCCTTCACATCCGCAACGTACTTCATCCTTACAAGCTCTGTGGTATATCGGCCGGTCACACCAGCTTGCATTGATGCTGCGGTTGGTTCACAGCCTAAATAGTAAGGAATGCATCGGTCTCTATAATCCTGACCATATAACACCCAGCCATAGCTGACCTGCTTCATATTCGACAGACATATTACCGCTTTGGCCTGGTCACGCACCCGGTTCAGGGCCGGCACCAGTATCGACAGCAGCACCGCAATGATTGCGATTACAACCAGCAGTTCAACTAATGTGAATCCCGCCATCCCTTGGCTGGTTCGCTTCATTTTTATACCCTTAATCTTAATCACTCATACCGCTGTTTTAGCTGCCTTGTGAAGGCTCAGCCGTCGTCTCGCCCGGATGGAACTCTACCGGCAATATAACCGAACGGTTTTCCACCCCTTTCCCTGTCAATTCATCAATCAGCATTTGTGCTCCACACCTTCCCATTTCTTCAAGCGGAACATAAATTGTACTGAGGCATTTACTGGTAGGCCCCGCTTCAGGAAGCTCCGTACAGCCAATAACACTTAAATCATCCGGCACTTTAAGCCCATCCTTCTCAACCTCGTTGACAATCCTTCTCGCCAGAACGTCATCAGCCAAAAGCGCTGCTGTCGGACGCCGCTCTCTGTCCACATTCAACAGTTCTCTCATTGCCGACAATGCCAGATCCGCATTATAGCCGACGTCACGAACGTACTCAGGATCAAAACCTATCCCATGCTTCTGCAGCGCCGTTCGCAGACCAACTAATATCTCCATACCAAGCGGATAAGTGCTTCGCGAATTCAATAGCGCTATTCTTTTGTGCCCAAGCCGTATTAGATAATCGACCGCCTCGAAAACACCCTCACAAATATTCACCCGAACAGATAACAACGATGGAAGATGAGAGAATCTGTTACAAACAACCGTCGGTACGCCAGTCTCCGACAAACGCTCTATCTCACTGTTGGCCAGTTCCTGCGCCGAAACCAGCAAACCCGCAACCGTACCAGGTGCAAAAATCCCAAGGATATAATCGTCAACGAAGTTCGTATTTCGTTTATCCAGTCCTGTAATACTGAAAGTGTAGTTACTGTTATCGACAACACGATGAACGCCACGGAAAATCTCAACCATCGCAGGATACGGGACCTTCTCCACCCAGCGCATATCACCGACTACACAAGCTATCAGAGAACTATTCACAGATGAGCCGCTTAACTTACCGCCCTGGCAGCTCCGAACAAACGTCCCACTCCCATGGATGCGGTCCAATAAACCATCCTGCCGAAGGCCTTCAAGCGCTTGACGGATCGTTGAAACACTAACAGCCAGTTCCTTTGCTATCCGGGTTTCACTGGGCAGCCTTGTATTCGGCTTCAATGTACCGTCATTAATCATTTCTCTGATCTGACGCTGAACCTGCGTATACTTGGAAATACCCTTCCTGAAAGATACTCTTGGCAGCTCTAAGCCTTCTAGCATGATTAATCTCACTAAACTACAACAAAAAGAACCTTTGCTTCTTCGTAGAACTATTAGACCAGATTGATGACTTTATGTCAACTATTTTTTTCTTTTTACAAAAATTATCCATAATTTATCATACTAGAAAAGTCGTAAAAATAGCCTTAAATACCTAATAAACTGAAAAAACAGCTTTCCGCGAACATTATGCCCCCAAAGAACGCTTGCCACCTCCTACCCCAGACCGTAAAAGTCAGGTCACGCCAAGTCCTATGATTATACGTAGGTCTATAGGACGCAAATCACCCCTTATGAACCTTCAAAATCAATGCCCCTATAGTTTGTGTGTCTACTTATTTGTGTGTCTACTTATCAGATTATCAGATTATCAGACAATAAACCCCCCCAGCCACCGTAATTGCCACCGCTATCTCTTTGTAATAAACTCAGATACTATAATTTATGGTATCTATACCTAAAAAGGCGCAAGGTGATAGATGAACTTAAATACCGCCACAGAAAGGCTTTACGAGAGAATCAACAGCCAGGGTTACAGCAGCCCAAAGGGCGTCCAATGGCATATGCATCTCCGCAGTCTGGTCGAAAAGGATCGAAACGCGAGCACCAAATTGCTCATCAGCACCCCAGATTATGAATGTCAATGGAATCCGTGGAAATACAAGTAGATTTATCGACGCATCCCCGAAAGTACACTGCACAGCGTTTAGTCGGGTGATTGCCTCATATATGAGAGTGGGGTTTGATCCAAAGGTTTTTTCCAGTCTTTCAGTTGGCAACTCGTGCGGACCACGAAAGAAAAACTGACCTCCCCGAAGGGAGTTAGCCTTGACAAGCTTATCCGCCAGCGGCAAATCCCTGGAATTTATCAGGTACGAAAGAATACAAAGCTGCTCGAGAAACTCTGCTGGTGTTTGCTGCGAATCGGAGTGTACACCAAAAATCTCTCTGTCAGCCAGATTCACTGTGTATTGCCTGTTCAGCAGTGTAATAACGTAACGATCAACGTCAGCCAGGTATTGACACTTTGCCCTTCGCGAAGTTTCCTGCCTGTCAAGTTCAACTAGCTGCTGCCAAAGTTCACTATGCGCCACAGTCCCCTTTCTTTGGAACTTAATGTTGATTTATTTTAACCAACCACCAACAGGAACACAATCGCCTTGTACAAGCCCATCGTTCGCCCGACTTGTTTGATGGGGGTTTGGGAGAGGTTCTGGAAATTTCAATGCCTTAGGACTAAAGTACTTGACAGATTAGATAAAAAATAGCATATAATTCACTTCTGTCCTTGCCCGTAAATGGCTGCTGGAGTCTACAGCAGTAGAGGTTATAGGACAAAAGAGGCATACTGTGACGAGAGTTTGTTTTTATAGTTAAAGTATCCGTTTAAGATTCACAATTGGGGCTTTGCGCATGGGCATAAAGATTGCCATCGGTGGCAAAGGAGGGGTGGGAAAAACCACAGTTTGTTCTATCTGGGCACAATTGTTTGCACAAGACGGCCTTGATGTTCTCGTTATCGACGCCGATCCAAATACAAATTTATGTTCATCATTCGGCATACCTCCCCACCAGAGTCCGGAACCGTTAATAAGAATGAAACAACTTATAAATGAACGAACGGGAACCAGCGGAGATGCTGTCGGGGATTACTTCAAGCTCAACCCTCATGTAAGCGACCTGCCTGAAAAATACTGTCTTAACCTGCCCTTTGTTTTACCTGAAAAACAAAACTATAAAGTTTCCGCCTCTTTGAAATTACTGGTTCTCGGAGGCATTACTCAAGGCGGCGCCGGCTGCGCGTGTCCCGAAGGTGCGTTTCTAAGGGCCTTGCTTACCCACTCCATATTATACCGTCAGGAGATGGTCATCGTCGATCTCGCTGCAGGCGTGGAATTTTTCGGTAGAGCAAGCATCCAGGGAATTGATGCCCTGGTTATTGTTGTCGAGCCGGGCAGCAGAAGTATTGATACTGCAATAAATATTGCGAAAATGGCAAAAGACCTTGGAGTAAACCGTATTGCTGCAATCGCAAACAAGGTTTCAGAACCTGCCCAGTTAGCTGATATAAAATCACAGCTTAAAGATATGCATATCTTAGGTTCCGTCACTTACAGCCCGCTGATACAGCAAGCTGATCTGCAGCGCAAGGTTGTTTTTGAAGTAGATTCTCAAACAGTTAACCAGCTCGACCAGGCACGCAATATATTACTGGATACCTTATTTTCACAGGCAGATAATCCCATCAGTCAAAAAAATATTCATGATCGGAATTAAAAATGGGTAAACAAATCGTAGTTAATATAGAAAAATGCCTTGCCTGCAAAAGCTGTGAAATCGCCTGCGCCCTGGCTCATTCAGAATCCGGGGAACTTCATGAGGCAATCACAGAATCACCAAAACCAAAAAAGATGGTAAACGTCGAATCTGCAGGCGATTTCGGCGTTCCGATTCAGTGCCGTCACTGTGAAGCCCCCCCTTGTGTCGAAATATGCCCGACAGATGCTATTCAAAAACTCCAGGAAGACGGAACAGTTGTCGTTGATCAGGACCTTTGCATCGGCTGTAAACTCTGCATGTTGATCTGCCCCTTCGGCATATTACAAATCGGCCCTCAAGGCCGGGCCATAATAAAATGCGATATGTGCCTTGAACGGCTGAAACAGGGCAAAGACCCTGCCTGTGTCGAGGCTTGTCCAACCAAGGGGCTAAAACTGGTTTCTATTGAAGAGTTTGTAAAATCCAGACGTCGTAATGTCTCTGAAAAGCTTAAAGAGCAGTCAGCTTCGAAAAAGATGGGAATGCCTGAAGAATAATGCAGTATGAAAATTCACAAACGGTGCGAAAAGTCGTCGTAATAGGTGGAAGTGCTGCGGGTATGATGGCTGCCATAGCAGCCGCAAAACAGGACCCATCGGCTCGGGTAACCATTATAAGTTCTGATGCCATCGCTTACCGCAGACCCGGCATACCGGCGCTGATTGCCGGATATATTGCCGGCCCTGAAGATGTTGCAATCTGCTCAAACCAGACATTGAACCGGTATAACATAAAATTAATTTGCCCCGCTGATGCCCTTGATATTGACCCGGGCCAAAAGACTATTACCATTCAAACAAATAACAAAAAACAAAACATCAATTTCACCGCTACGGTATTGGCAACAGGAGGGCATCCTCTTATCGCGAAAATCCCGGGTTCCGACAAAAAAGGTGTTTGTACATTTACCACCTTTGAGGCCGCCGGACAAATAGTAAAAATCGCAAAAACAGCCGATACTGCTGTTGTTATAGGCGCCGGCTTCATCGCCTTGGAAATCGCAGAGGCCCTGATGCACAAGAAAATAAAAATTTATTTCAACGTACGCTCACGCATACTTCGAAAATTGCTTGAGCCGAACATCTCTGAATTTCTCATCGCACATTTTCAAAATAAAGGCCTTAAAATGCTTACCGATGAAGCCATCTCTGAAATAGGTGGAAACGAGTCGGTCGAATATGTTATACATAAGAACACAAAAATTCCAGCCAGCCTCGTAATCATGGGCACAGGCGTAAAGCCCAATGTGGAACTGGCGGCTAAGTGCGGAATCGAATTAGGCGCTTCCGGTGCAGTCAAAGTCGATAATTTCATGCAAACATCACTGCCCGGTATCTACGCAGCAGGTGATTGTGCCGAAAGTCCCGATCTGGACACCGGCAAATTTGTCTATTCTCCCCTGGGAAGTATCGGTGCTTCAGCAGGTATCTGTGCAGGGAAAAACGCCGCAGGTGCTAATTCCCGGACAACAGGTTTTATACGAGCCCAGGCCGATGAAATACTGGGTTTGCAGATATTCAGCATCGGCCATAGTTCCACAACCGCAACTGAAGTCGACCTCAAAGCACAAGTCCACACACTAACTCCCCCGGCCAACATGGAAAACAAAACAACAAAGCCGTTCGAATTGGGAGTTATACTGACTGACAGCAACGATAAAATAATCGGAGCTCAACTTGTAACCAAAAAGCATGGTTCACAATTTGCCTGGCAATTATACCAGGCTGTTTTATCAAAGGAGGAAAGAACAGGTTTCATCCGGCGATTCTCCTCTCCAAGATTAAAAATCTCGCAGGCTATGCTTAACATCTTGAATTCAGATATAATTGCTGAAAAAATCGGTCAAAATACAACGTTAAAATTGGTCCAGCAGACCAAATAAAAAACTTTAGTGATCGGGGTAATATTATGAACGAAGAAAAACGCAGTATCGACAAGGCATCGCAGGATATGCTGAAACAAATGGCTGACGCAGGTCTGGATAATGCCTGGGACAGATTTGAATCCCAGGAGCCGCAATGCGGGTTCGGCAGACTCGGCTTGTGCTGCAGAAACTGCTCTATGGGCCCCTGTCGCATTGATCCGTTTGAGGAAGGGCCACAGTTGGGTGTCTGTGGTGCGGACGCTGATACTATCGCAGCGAGAAACCTTTCCCGCATGATCGCTGCCGGCGCAGCAGCTCATTCCGACCATGGACGTGATATCGCTAACACATTCAAAATGGCAGCCCAAAGCAATACCTGTGATTATATGATCAAAGATGAGAATAAACTAAGACAGGTTGCGGAAAGATACGGCATTAAAACAAAAGATAAAAAAGTTAAAGAAATCGCCGTTGAATTGGTTGATTTGCTGTTAAGCGAGTTCGGTAAACAACATGGAACTCTTGCTTCTGTAAAGGCCTATGCCCCCAAGGCCAGACAACTGCTTTGGGAAAAACTGGATGTTACACCGCGAGCTATCGACCGTGAAATCGTTGAAATCATGCACAGAACACATATTGGTGTGGGTTCCGATTATAAAAACATCGTAAAACAGGGTATCCGTGCATGTCTCGCGGACGGCTGGGGCGGCTCATTGATTGCTACCGAGCTGTCGGACATCCTCTTTGGAAGCCCTCAGCCTATCCGTTTCGGGGCCAATCTCGGTGTGCTTGACGAAAAACAGGTAAATATTATCGTACACGGCCACGAACCCACACTATCAGATATCATCGTTACAGTGTCCCAGGAAAAAGAGCTTCTGGATATGGCAAAACAGAATGGCGCGATGGGAATTAACATCGCCGGGATTTGCTGTACTGCAAATGAAATATTGATGCGCCATGGCATACCGGTTGCCGGAAACTTCCTGCAGCAGGAATTAGCTGTTATGACCGGCGCTGTTGACGTCGCCCTGGTTGATGTTCAATGCATTATGCCGGCCTTGAGTTCTCTTTGCACCTGCTTCCATACCAAACTTATCACAACTTCGCCAAAATGCAAAATCGCCGGCGCAGAGCACATAGAGTTCCATGAAGACAAAGCTGCTGAAATCGCAAGAAAAATTATCAAAGTTGCTGTTCAAAACTTCAAAAACAGAAAAATAAAGCCTCATATACCCAACGTCAGAGAAAGAGGCGTCGCCGGCTTCACTACAGAAAATACTTTTTATAATCTAGGCGGCAGGTTTCGCCCCAGCTACAGACCACTCAACGATGCTATTATCTCCGGCAGACTCAGAGGCGCAGCAGGTGTCGTAGGCTGCAATAATCCTAAGCAGATTCATGATTACTGTCACCTGACACTCATCAGGGAGCTGCTCAAAAACGACATAATCGTGGTAAGCACCGGCTGCAGCGCTATGGCCGCCGGCAAAGCCGGACTTATGAGGCCGGACGCCGCTTCAAAGTATTGCGGCAAAGGGTTACAGGAAATCTGCGAAACCGTCGGAATACCGCCGGTACTGCACGTCGGTTCCTGTGTGGACAACAGCAGAATTCTGACTATACTTTCCAATATAGTAGCTGAAGGCGGACTTGGACAGGACATCTGTGACTTGCCCGTCGCTGGCGCTGCTCCTGAATGGATGTCCGAAAAGGCTGTCTCAATCGGAATGTACTTCGTCGCCTCGGGTGTCTTTACTGTAATCGGAGAATCCCTGCCTGTTCATGGCGCTAAAAACCTGACTCGCTATCTCACCGACCAAATCGAGAGCGAATACGGCGGTAAATGGGCGTTCGAAAAAGACCCTCTCAAAGCCGCTCAAATGATGATTGAGCATATTGAGAAAAAACGTGATGCACTGGGCATAAACGTTGAAAAAGAACGCAAACTCTATGATATGGAGGAACGCCGCTATCTGGCCGTTTAATTCCAATGTTTTTAAGGAGATTGCCAAATGTCTAAAATCATTGCAAATTCTGCAATCAAAGGTGCACATAAAATAACGGCTCAGGCTGAAAAAATTCTCACTGAAGCCATAAAACAAAAAGGAAAAGACTCCAAAGTCGAATTCCCCAATACAGGTTACTTTATGCCGGTCATTTACTCTATGACCGGCATTGAAGTCCGGACACTTGCTGATTTCCAAAGCGTAATGCAGCAAATCAGGTCTCTGCTTCCTGCCCCTGTGGATGACGACTTATGGCTGCCATACCTCGGCCCTGCGCTGGATGCAGGCATGGCTACTCTTTTTGCCGAAGAAATAATAGAAGGCTGCAAATATCTCATCGGTCCCAATCCCGTCGACAACATATGGCTTGGCGCCGCAGATGATATAATACTCAGAGAACGGGGCATCCAGTTCGTTGACGGCTCAGCTCCCGGCTTTGCCGCTATCGCCGGCACCGCTCCTGATGTCGAAACCGCCGTCAGCATCGCGCGAAAGTGCCAGGAAAGAAGCCTGTATGTTTTCATGGCCGGGCACAACAATGGCACAACCTTTGCCGAACAGCTTATCCAGGGCGGCTTGCAACTGGGGTGGGATACACGACTGGTTCCTTTCGGCCGTGAAATAACATCTGCTGTTTATGCTCTCGGTTTTGCAAGCAGAGCTGCTCTTAGTTTCGGCGGTGTAGCGCCGGGCGACTTCAAAAGAAATCTGCTCTATAATAAAAACAGAGTCTTCGCATTCGTCGTAGCTCTGGGAAAAGTAACAGACGAATGGTACGCCACCGCCGCAGGTGCCATCAATTACGGTTTTCCCGTGATCGCGGACTCGGATATCCCACAAATCCTACCCAGCGGCGTATGCACCTATGAGCATGTTGTATCCAACATACCTCATAACGAAATAATTGAAAAGGCTATTGAAGTCAGAGGACTGAAGATCAAGGTCGCAGAAGTGCCCATTCCGGTGCCCTACAGCCCTGCTTTCGAAGGGGAACGTATCCATAAAGAAGATATGCTCTGCGAATTCGGCGGCCAGAGAACCCCTGCTTTCGAATGGTTAAGAATGAAGGAAACATCTCAGGTTGAGGACGGCAAAATCGAAGTGATCGGGCCGGATATCGATACCGTCAAGCCCGGCGGCAAGATGCCCCTGGGAATCCTTGTTGAAATCGCAGGCAGAAAAATGCAGGTCGATTTCGAACCTGTTCTTGAAAGACAGATACACACTTTCCTCAACGAAGCCCAGGGACTTTGGCATATGGGACAGCGCGACATCATCTGGGTCCGCATAGCCAAAGATGCAGCAAAAGCGGGCTTCATGTTAAAACACATAGGAAGTATCCTGCACGCAATGTATCACGAACACTATTCCAATATACTCGATAAAGTTCAGGTCAGAATCTATACCGATGAAAAAGATGTACTCAAATTAAAACAACAGGCTGTTCAGGTTTTTGCACAGCGCGATGCACGTCTGGCAGATATGACCGACGAGAGCATAGATACCTTTTATTCCTGTACCCTTTGTCAGAGCTTCGCCCCGAATCACATCTGTATCATAACGCCTGAAAGAAGCGGCTTATGCGGTGCTTATAGCTGGCTTGATGCCCGTGCTGCCTATGAAATCATTCCTACCGGACCGAATCAGCCGGTTAACAAAGGAAATCCCGTAGACGAAAAAATCGGTCAGTGGGAAAAAGTAAACGAATTTGTACAGAGCGGCTCGCATGGTGCTGTTGAGCGTATGAGCGCATATTCAATGATTGTTGATCCCATGACAAGTTGCGGCTGCTTCGAGTGTATATCCGTTGTGCTGCCATCAACCGGCGGAATCATGATCGTAAACAGGGAATTCCCAGAGATGACCCCTTGCGGAATGAAGTTTTCCACCCTCGCCGGAACCGTAGGTGGTGGAAAACAGACTCCGGGCTTCATCGGACATTCAAAACATTACATAACTTCAAAAAAGTTTGTTGCTGCCGAAGCGGGTATCCGTCGAATTGTCTGGATGCCCGCTATGCTGAAAAATGAAATCAAGGAAGCCTTAATAAAAAGAGCCGAAGAAATGGGCCTGGACAGGGAAAATTTCCTTAACCAGATTGCCGATGAAACAAATGCGACAACAGAAGAACAGGTCCTCGAATATATTACAAAAACAGGTCATCCTGCAATGGCCTTGGAAGCTATGTTCTAAAATATTAATCAGGAGTAACGTTATGGCTCTTACAGGATTGGAAATTTTTAAGCTTTTGCCGAAAAGCAACTGTAAGAAATGTGGTATGCCGACCTGCCTGGCTTTTGCAATGCAGCTCGCGCAAAAAAAAGTGAAACTCGAAGATTGTCCTTGCGCCTCTGAAGAGGCTAAACAGCAGCTCGCCGCCGCCGCTGCGCCTCCCATGCGTCTGGTAAAATTCGGACCAGGCCAAAACCAGGTTCAAATCGGCCAGGAAACCGTATTGTTCAGGCACGAGGAAAAATTCTACAATCCCACGGCAATCGCTGTTACCGTCTCGGATGGGTTAACAAACGGGGAGCTTGAAAAACGTGTAGGACAGATTAACGCTCTGCGGTTTGAACGCGTTGGCACTCAAATCGGCGTAAAAGCTGTCGCACTCCTGAATAACAGCGGATCTCCGCAGTCCTTCGCCAAGGCGGCAGATACCGTGTGTGGTTTAACCGACCTTGCATTAATTCTCGTTTCCGACTCACCACAGGCAATTGCTTCAGCATTGGATAAAACTGCCAAAAAAAATCCGCTCATCGCATCAGCAAACAGCCGCAACGTCGAAGACATGGCAAAAATCGCAAAACAGCACAACTGCCCGCTTGTCGCGGAGGCTCCGACCGTTGAAGCTCTTGCGGACCTGACTGAAAAAATCAAATCTCACGGCGTTGAAGATATTGTCCTTACCCTGAAAGGATTAAATCTACAGGAACAATTATATAACCTTGCCAGAATCCGTGTTTTATCGCTCAAAAAAATCTTTCGGCTGCTGGGCTACCCCTCCATCTGCTTTGTTGAAGAAAATGACCCTCATTCACAACTCGCAACGGCTGTCAGCCTGATCTGCAAATACGCCGGCATCGTTGTGGTAAATACTGCCGAACCCTATGCTATTTTGCCCATGCTTACCACTATCATGAACATATACACCGATCCACAGAAACCTGTACAGGTCGAACCGAAAATCTACGACATCGGCGAACCGGACGGAAATGCACCCTTGCTGTTTACCACAAACTTTTCTCTAACTTATTATACCGTCGAGTCCGACGTCGAAGCCAGCCGTGTCCCAACTCATATCCTGGTGGTCGATACTGAAGGGACAAGCGTACTGACTGCATATTCAGGCGACAAACTAAACGAAAAAACCGTTGCCGATGCAATGACAAAAAATAATATTCAGGACATAGTTAAACACAGGAAGCTTATCATACCCGGCTATGTAGCCGTAATGAGCGGAAAACTTGAGGAAGCAACAGGCTGGGAAATTATGATCGGGCCGCGTGAATCTTCCATGCTGCCCAAATACCTCCAGGAAGTCTGGAAATAATGCAGGATGATAAAAAGAAAATATGTATTGTTCATTTTGAACCCAGCGGACTAAGAACGGAAGTACAACAGGGAACTATCCTGCTTGATGCCGCACATAAGATTGGAATTTATTTGAGCAGTATCTGCGGGGGTGACGGCTACTGCGGTAAATGCAAAGTCATAATTGACTCCGGACATTTCGAATCAAGACCTACAACACTGCTTACACCGCAGGAAGTGAGGGGAAATATAGTGCTGGCCTGTCAGACGAAAATTCTCTCCGACATGACTATAACCATTCCCAAAGAACATTCCCTGCAGACAAGCCAGATTCTTACAGATACTGATGTTCAAAGATTCAGCAGACTTGCCGGCGAGATAAGTCCGCGCCTGTTCAAATTCGATCCTCTTGTTCAAAAAATCCTGGTAACAATGTCTCCGCCGACTGTACATGACCACACCGCAGACCATGAACGGCTGTATCTTGCGATACGTGAAAAGATTGATGCCCCTATAATGCAGACAGGTTTTCGGGTCTTACAGAAACTCCCGAAGCTGCTTTGTGACTCCAACTATCGAGTCGCCGTAACCATAGGCCGAAGGGGAGGAACTACCGAAGTCATCGAAGCCGAACATGAAAAACACGGCCTGACAAACTTCGCCGTTGCAGCAGACCTTGGAACCACTACCATCGTTGCTCACCTTATAGACCTGACAAATGCAAAAACCATTGACACCGAAGCCACCTACAACAGCCAGATTAATTTCGGTGACGACTATATAAGAAGAATAATATACGCTGAACAAAACAATGCCTTCGATGAAATGCAAAACCGGCTTGTCCGCGACCTGAATAATCTTATCGTAACCCTGGCTTCAAGACAGAGAATAGATCTTAAAGATATAAACGCCGTAATCTGCGCCGGCAACACCGCTATGCTGCATTTTCTCCTCAACCTCGATCCCACCAGAATCCGCAGGGAACCTTATATAGCCTCAGCCGGCTTTATCCCGCCGATCCGCGCCGCCGAAGTCGGCATACAGATTAACAAACGAGGCCTGCTTTACTGCCTGCCGAGTGTCGCCGCGTATATAGGCAGCGACATAGTTGCCGGCGTACTAACCACCGGTATCTATGAAAAAGCAAGAATATCTCTTTTTATCGATATCGGCACAAATGGCGAGGTCGTACTTGGAAATCGCGAGTGGCTGACTTGCGCGTCAAGCTCAGCCGGTCCCGCTTTTGAAGGAAGCGGTGTAAAGCACGGCATGAGAGCTGCTGCCGGAGCTATTGAAAAACTCATTATGCCGGATCAGGATAACGTCGAATACAGAACTGTTGGAAATACGCTGCCGATTGGCATCTGCGGATCGGGTATGCTCGATACCATCGCGGAGCTTTTTATAAACGACATAATCGACAGAACCGGCAGATTCAAAATCAAACAGAATCCACGCCTGACCAATACCGATGAAGGTCTGCAGTTCCAGCTTGTCCCGCCGGCCAATGAACATCAGGAAATTGTCATTACACAGAGTGATATAAACAATCTTATTCGATCAAAAGCCGGTGTCTTCGCCGCTATCAGGGTCCTTATGGAATCAACCCAGACAAGGCCGGATGATATTGAGGCAATATATCTTGCCGGGGGCTTTGGAAATTTTCTCGATATCCGGCACGCAATAATAATTGGTCTGCTGCCGGATATACCTCCCGAGAAAATCCGCTTTGTTGGAAATACTTCAATCGCCGGCGCAAAGACAGTTCTGTTAAGCCAGCGGGCACTCAAAACAGCCGAAAAAATTGCGGAAAGTATGACATACTTCGACTTAATGAGCCATCCGGGATATATGGATGAATTTATCAAGGCAAACTTTCTGCCTCATACAGACCTGTCTTTGTTTCCATCGGTAAGAAATACTGTAAAAATCACTTAATGATGCAAAGCACAATCTATGACAAAAACTATAGCTATTAGCGGCAAAGGCGGCTCAGGCAAAACAACTCTGGCTGCGGCAATAGTCAGAACCCTGATAGAACATGCTGCAAAGCCTGTACTTGCCGTCGATGCAGACCCCAACTCATGCCTTGGCTTAACGCTTGGCGTCGAACCGCAGATTACTATTGCTGAAATCCGGGAACAAACCCGTACAAAACAACCCGCCGGCAGTTCTATGGACCGCATACGTTCATTTGAGTACGGCATTCAGCAGGCCGTAACGGAAGCAAAGAATTTTGATTTGCTGACTATGGGACGGCCTGAAGGACCGGCTTGTTACTGTGCCGCCAATAACCTTTTAAGACAATTTCTGGATAAACTGAGCTCTTCCTATCGCTTTGTCGTAATGGATAACGAGGCCGGAATGGAACACCTTTCAAGAAGAACAACAAATAATGTCGATCTGCTCTGCATAATCGCAGAACCTACACCACTGGGAACTCTTACTGCCAGGCGGATTTTCAACCTCGCCGGACATCTGCCGATATCCGTTAAGAAAATCGGTGTCATCTGGAACAAAGCTCAAAACAATAACAAACTTGATGAGATCGAAACTATTGGCTGCATCCCCTATGACCAGGCACTTTTTGACAGCTCGACGCAGAATAAATCCATCTTCGAAATTGCCCCGAACAGCACCGCCGTAGAAGCGGTTGAAAACATAGTCATGCAGCATATAATGGAAAAAATGTAATCAAAAGTAAAATTTCCGGAGGATTCTAAATGCAGGTCCCTCAAATCACAGAAAGCTTTTCCGGCTCAGTAAACAAAATCACTATCGGCGCAACCACAGAAACAGGCGGCACCAGAACATCAACAGTAACTGTGGGCGGTGCACAGAATATCGTCTATGGCGGCTCTTCGGACCAAAAAGGCCAAAAACCCGTCATCGCCATAGATATCCTTGACGTTGCGCCTCAGGATTGGCCCGACGTTCTGGCCGAACCCTATAAAGATGTTCTTGATAATCTTTCTGACTGGGCCAGAAAATGCGTTGAAGAATTCCAGGCCGAAATAATTTGCCTGAAATTCGATGGAATTCATCCCGACAAGGCAAATAAGGATGCCTCCTACGCTGCCGGAATCACCGAAGAATTATTAAAAGCAGTCGGCGTTCCCCTTATACTCTGGGGTTGTGGAAATGATCAAAAGGATAACGAAGTTATGCCGAAGGTAAGCCAGGCTGCAAAAGGTGAAAACTGCCTCATCGGTACGGTTTCTGTGGATAATTACAAATCCTTGACTGCAATTGCACTTGCTGACGGCCATAATCTCATCACACAGGCTCCTCTGGACATCAATATCGCCAAACAAGTCAATATCCTTGTTTCCGATATGGGTTTTCCGCCCGAAAAAATTGTAACCTTCCAGGCTACCGGCGCACTTGGGTACGGAATAGAATACGCATACTCAATCCAGGAACGGCAGAGGCTCGCCTCCCTTACCGGCGATAAAATGCTGGCTATGCCGGTCATCTGCGACGTAGGCTACGAGGCGTGGAGAGTTAAAGAAGCCCGGCTCACTGATGTTCCAGGCTGGGGCAGCGTTCAGGACAGAGGACCTATGTGGGAAGCTGCTACGGCCGTGTGCCTCCTGCAGGCAGGGGCGGACATAATCAGAATGAGACATCCAAAGGCTATAAAAAACCGTTAAGAACTTTATTGAACAAATATGGGGATAACCTCTTAAAATAACTCTGGAAGCACAGGAGCACGTTATGATACTTATTGGCGAAAGAATTAATGGAATGTTCACCGATGTCAAACAGGCTATAGCTGAAAAAAACAAAAAAGTCATCCAGGACCTGGCAGCCAAGCAAACCAAGGCAGGTGCTTCATATCTGGATGTCAATGTCGGCACCGCTGCCGCCGATCAGGCAGGCACTATGCAATGGCTTATCGAATCCATTCAGGAGGCCTGCCAGACCCCTTTATGTCTCGATTCACAAAAGCCGGATGTTATCGCAGCGGGCTTAAAAGTCGTAAAAACTGAAAACGGCCTTATTCTCAATTCCACCCCGCTGAATAGAAAAACAGATGAGCAGATACTGGATAAATACCTCGATATGGCCCAAAAGGCAGGACCGAAGGCCTCTGTTATTACCCTTACAATGGATAAAAACGGCGTCCCTCAGGATACCGACACGCGGGTTGCTATTGCCGCTGAAATTGTCTCGAAAGCAATTGAAAAAGGCTTTGACGCACAAAGATTGTTCGTTGACCCAATCGTTTTCCCCGTAAAAGTACCAAATGCCCAGAGCCAGCCCGGCAACATACTGTCGGCTATAGACCAGATAAAATTATTGGCCGACCCCGCACCGCATATTACCATCGGCCTTTCAAATCTCTCGCAGGGCACTACAGAAAGAAGCCTTATTGACCGTGTCTTTCTGGCGATGTGTATTTCGCGAGGCATGGATTCCGCTATCGTGAATGTACTTGACAAAGACCTTGTAAATGTCGTGGCAACGGCGGAAATGCTTATGAATAAACAAATATATTCAGACAGCTTCCTGAGCGTTTTTCTAACGGCGAGATAAGATAGCCTTTGTCGCTAAAAACATAAACGGCAGAGGGTAAGGCAAGGCTATTCGTGTAGGAGTAAGCGGGCGATGGGAATCGAACCTATATAGCCACCTAAAAAAGGCTATTTTTAATGCCTTAAATGTGGTCTTGAATTCGAATTGTAAAGAGGATTGTAAAGATTTGCCTTTTTTTAAGTGCCTATGGGAACAGCACCCACCTTACCACAATGAACCTTCATCTTCGATGTTCCCTTTCTGTATATAAGCTGTATTTGAGAAATGGTACAGTAATTCTGCTTCAGAGCTAAGATTATTGGGATTTGGGATATCAGGATTGGCGAAAGAAGGGAGTGGTCAAAAAGAATTATTTATAAATCCAGAAGAACAAAAACAGAAAAGGTTGGATAAGGTTTTTGACAGAATAAAGAATAAGTATGGAGACGCTGCAGTTAAAAGAGGGGGGTATTACCAATCCTCATTTTCATCAAGATTTTTAGGCTCATAAGCCCCACAGAGAAACTTTTCCTCTCCCTGCTGAGCAGCCCTTGTCAAATTACACAGAATTTCTTCTCCTGTTAGCCTATCTTTTTTGCAAGTTGTGCATAGGTCGGGTTTAGGGATTAGGTCAGGATTAATCTCAGTCCCATCATCATTAAAATAATTGGAGTCATTCATCTAAATATTTCTCCAAATAATCTGCCAAATTTTCCAATTGTCTTACAAGCTTGTTATTGTTCTTCTCGTGGTTAGAAATAAAGCAAATAGTCCCTATCAAATCTTCAAGCTCCAAGGGGTCCAGGTAGATATAATTCTTACCTTCTTTTGAAACTACAGCAGAAATGGCCCTGTCGATATCTTCATCCATGATGTCACCTTTAACTGTCTCATGTAGTAGTTTCCTTTGAGACTCTGAAATTGGGATTTCTATTTTTTCTTCCATATCTTCTATCTCTTCATCCACATTTTATAATTTTTTAATTCTTTATCTGCTCAAAGCTGAATACACTGCCTCTGCTATTACTAAATGTCCAGTACAATTAGGGTGAACTGGCTCTGGGCAGAAGGTGTCACTTTCATAATATTTCAATAATTTTGAAAATAATGCATGTGTTTCGACCCTCCTTGTTCGGTATTTCTGATGCATGTTTCTGACAACCGAAATATATTCTGGTATTAGATTCAGAACATCATGACGAATTGATGTTTTAGACTTTTCGTTGCTGATATAAAAAGGGTCGATAAGTAAAATCTTGCAGTTGGGAATTTTCTTTTTTATTTGTGACAAAATATCATCATAAGATGCCATAAATTTTTCCGGACTGACACCTTCAGGAGTGTTTGCCATATAACGGTGCAGGTCATTTATACCTATCTTGATAGAGAGCCAATCAGGTTTATGTCGAAGCACATCATCATACCACCTGTTCTGAAGATCTTTAATCGTATTACCACCGATACCTTTATTAATTATCGTTATCCTCTTGGCAGGTTCACGAACTATCATAAAATCATTAAAAAACTTCACATAACCATTTCCCAGCGGTCTGTTTACATCTCTTCTGCCACAATCAGTAATACTGTCACCGATAAACAAAATACTTTCATTGTTTTTAATTTTAACTGTCATCATGTTTTTTTTCCTGTTAGTGTGTAATTATTTCTCATCAACATAGGTTGCCAATATTTCCCCAAAATACAGACTGTGAAAATCATCTTCTGGATAAAACTGTTTTTTTACTGCATCATCCAGAACATCTGGTATTAAATCATTTTTGTGCAGTGACCTGCATTCATAATTGATATGACATTCTTTAATCATAGGAACATCAATCTCTTTAGATGCTATTTCTGTAAGATTCATCTCCTTGAATTTGTCATGGTCTCTGCCTGAAACCGTGCCGCAATACAAAGCAGTCTGAGCCAGTTCTTTTGAGGGAACATTTACGGTAAATTCTTCTATCTCCTCC
>JBDRHL010000187.1:0-6686 GCA_043816955.1 Planctomycetota bacterium
CGGCGAACGGATAAACCGCTGGACTGCCAGGTCTCCATTACCATCTGCCAGAACTGCCGCTGGTCAGCATCTGATTTTTGCTTCTTGCCCATGATTACCTCCAAAATTAATCATGAGCCGATTATCAACTTTTCAAAGAACCAAACAAGGTGCTGTTGCCCGAGTGCTTACGATGAGTTAGTGGGTTGTTAAATGTGTTTATCGCATTTAGGCTAATAGCAGATGATCAAACAGGCCCGGATTTTTCCAGGTTCATTCTGCTGTATAGCACCGGCATCGGCGCTCGGGTCGCACGCCTGCGTTGCCCTATCCTCCGTGCCGGCAAGGAGATAGTAAAACCTCTTGCCAACTAAACGCAAGGATAAAGTTGAGTCCGGTGTTGTCAGGGTACGACAAGATTTTCTGGCAGTGCTATGCGGCTTGTTTTTGCAATTGCCAGTAGCTTTTCCACAAATTCGATTGTTGCAAAGCTATTAACGCCATTATCGCATCAGTTGCCGGCCTGTCCCACCGCATCCCAGCCCCCTTAAGTCTATATGTCAAAACCTTGCACATAGCCTCGGTCGGCCTCGAACCTATCTGCCAGCCGCGAGCTATAAACTTAGGACGGAATTATGCCTTTGACAAAGCACTTTCGATTGCTATACCCAGACACCACTCAGTTTGTAGTTGCCACTACTTAACCTGACAGACATGCCTCTTCTGTCTGTAAGTTTTTGTTCAGCATTTTCTCTTTTACCAACGGCATTGATCCCAGCCTTTATTATTTGCTTTCATTATACCTGATTCGGGATCAGTAAAGTTATACTGCTTATTGTCTGCCGGAACCTCTGAAACAGCCTTGCGTTTTCTACCACATTTAGACTTATCGTCATTCTTAGAATCTTCTTGCTCACGCTGTTTCCGGGTCTGCTCAGCAACTGCTTTGGCTTTAGCTTCCAAAGCCTTTTTCGCCTCCTGAATGCGTTTTAGACGACTTTCACGGGAAGCTAATTCTTCAGGTAACTCATCTCCACGACGGTCAACACCATATTTATTATCCTCCTGCTCGTCAATTGCTTCGGCCCTTTCGAGCAACTGTTGAATCTCTTGTTTAAGACGTTTTTCTTCTTTGAGCATCCTGCCATAACTCATTGCCTTATGCCGGGAAGTTGTGTTTGCCTTTGACTGTTCCCTCGACTGCGCTCGGGACAAGTTTGCCGTGCAGTTCATCCATCTGTACCGCTTCGAGAGGCTCTTCAGGATTTTCAAGCTGTAAGCGATGGAAATCGGCAGCATGTTTACCCGAATTTTCCAATAGACGTTGTACGGTTCGGGTATCGACTTCACAGATATCAGCGGTGGCTTCGACAGAGCAGCCGTGGCCGAGACATTTGACAATGCGTACGACATCGGCTTGCGGCAGCTGGGTATGTTGCATGAGTGAGCCCTTGTCCTTCACTGAAACGCCCACCACAGGTTTTACAGTATAGCCGTCTGATAGCTTTGTCTTTTCCCATCCATTCGGCAATAGAAAGATTACCTGTATCGAATTTGTTGAAGTCTGCGCATTCACTGTTAGGGCAGGCGAAGAAGGATAAAGGCAGATTGGCCGGTTCCCTGCTGTGCTTTGCGTTGTTTTTGTTTGAGCATATCGGGCCTCCTTGTGAAATTTGAGAATTTGTCCGATAATATATCGGCCAAATATGCCTCAAATGCCCGATTTTGCTGTTATTCTTTACCAATATCAGGAGGTAATACCAGAAATCTGTTAGGGCAGCAAAAAGGCAATCTTAAGAATCTTTGTTAACACTTTTGCCTGTATCGCCGGGTTCAAATATATGGACCTTTTTGGTGTCGATATACATTTGTATGTTGTCGTCGACATTTATATTGATGTGTGGATCGATATCGGCGATGAATTTTGTGCCTGTCAGGCTTGTTAGATAGATATCCATTCTGTTGCCCAAAGGCTCAATAACGTTGACAGTGGCACGTATAAAGTTGTCGGTCTGGCCGTTGAATGGGATAGGGGAAAGAGCTTCTGGTCTGACGCCAAGTACCATTTGCCTGCCGCGGTAGTCTTTCAGATTAGCATTGAAAGATGTGGGCAGTTTGATTTCCTCATTGGTAGTTACAAAATGGATACTACCATTTTTGGCTTGTATTTTGCCATCAAAGAAGTTCATATGCGGTGTTCCCAGGAAGCCTGCAACAAATCGGTTGACGGGTTTGTCATAGACTTCCATTGGCGCAGCTACCTGCTGAATCTCGCCATCATACATCACACAAATCCTGTCACCGAGCGTCATTGCTTCAGCCTGGTCGTGTGTAACATAGATCGAAGTTGTTTTTAAGCTGTGATGCAGGGCCTTTAACTCTGCTCTGGTTGTGACTCGCAGTTTTGCATCGAGGTTGCTTAAAGGCTCATCGAATAAAAATGCTTTGGGATTTCGCACGATTGCCCTGCCGACGGCAACTCGCTGGCGCTGCCCTCCGGAGAGGGCCTTGGGTTTTCTGTTAAGGAGGGTTTCAATACCGAGAAGCTCAGCGGCATCACCAACTCTTTTTTTTATTTCAGCTTTGGCGAGCTTGCGGAGTTTTAGGCCAAAAGCCATATTGTCGTATACTGTCATGTGAGGATACAGGGCGTAATTCTGAAAGACCATGGCAATATCGCGGTTTTTCGGCGGGATATCATTGACCACAGTATCGCCAATTGCGATTTCTCCTTCTGTTATCTCTTCCAGCCCTGCGATCATCCGAAGAGTTGTGGTTTTGCCGCAGCCTGACGGCCCAACGATTACCATAAATTCCCCGTCGGCAATATCAAGGTTGGCGTTTTTGACGGCGGTAACTTTACCTTCATATATTTTGGTTATATTCTTTAATAGCACTCTTGCCATTATGCAGACCTCAAAAACATGTTGTTGTCTGAAAGTTCTCCCTGAGGATACGTGGGTACTATGCCGCATTTCGACGCTTAGTCACGATAGCAGGATTAACTCAGGAATGCAAGAAGAGAGATGAAATCTTTTTCTTATTTAGACATACAGGGTCGTCTGACTCTAATATATGATCAGCGACAATTATTGTTGAGTTTCGCACTTTTTACAACTTAAGATCCTTCTAAAATAACGATTTAAGCATTGTTTTGATTTTTGCCTTGTGTCTTATAGTAATTGCATAAACATGGATTATTTTGCGTTTCGATGAAGATCATTATAAGTTTTGATTAAACAATCAGTTAAAGAACGCAACGCAACACAGCCTCTTTTGACCGCCTGTCAGAATAAAAACAGTAGTAAACCATGTCAAAACATTACACTGAAAACCTCGGTTATGTAAGGTCTTGGCCAAATGCACCGCCGTGAAAAAATTATGCGGCGGGGATTTCCTCTACCCGCCCTTGCTTCTTTGGCAGAGGTTTCCATTGACCGGGCAATAATTCGTCTATTTTGTCGGCTGGGTGAGTACTCACTTGCCGCAATACGTCATTGAAGTAAGCGAATGGATCAATATCATTCAATTTGCAACTCGCCACAAGGCTGTAAATTATCGCCGCTCGTTTGGCTCCAGCCTCGCTGCCGGCAAACATATAATTGGTACGGCCAATTACAACCATCCTCAAAGTTCTTTCAGATACGTTGTTATCTATTTCAACCGTCGGGTCTTCGGTGTACCGGTTCAGAGCTTCCCACTGGTTCAATGAATACGTCACGGCTTTGCCTACAGGATTTTTCGGCAGAACCTCTTTTTTGTATTGGTCAAGCAAAACTTTAATCTCGGCAAGGATCGGCTTGGCCTCCTTTTGTCTGGCTTCGAGCAGTTGTGTATCGCTATACTTTTCTTTTTGGACCTGCTCTCAATTTCATAGAGCTTTCCCCACAGAACCATCATACTCGCTGCTCTGATCGGATCGCTGTCTAACGCATATTCAAATTTTCTGCGGGCGTGCGAATGACAGCCGATTTCGGTAGCATCTGTTGTCGTGAAGAATTCATCATAACCACTGTACGCGTCGGCCTGTAACTTGCCGCCATATTTGCCAAGGAATTTTAATGGTCCCTCTCTGCTCCTTGTGGGAGTAAAATCAAACACCACATCCTTCTTATCACCGATATATACCCATAAATAACCATTATAGGTTGAACCTTTACGTTTTCTACTCTTTACAGGGATAACTGTATCGTCAGAATTTATCTTTGGCGACTGAAGTATCCTCTCATGCATCCTGTTTACTAAAGGCTCCAGCAGATCGGCACATTTGCCTACCCAGCCGCACATAGTAGATACATCAATATCCACTCCATGTCGCTTGAATATGTTTTCCTGTCGTTTTAAAGGGGCATGGTCGCAAAACTTGCTCGTTATAATATGAGCCAAAAGCCCTTCGCCGGGAATGCCTTTATCAATAGCCATCGGAGGTAATTGTGCTATGGAGATATTGCCTTCACAGGGTTTGCAGCCATATTTATATCGAATAAGCTGCATTACATAAAAACTGCCAGGCTCATATTCGAGTTTTTCGGTAACTTCCTGGCCGATGATTACTTTTTCAACGCCGTGAATATTGCAGAATTTTTCTTCCGGCGAAGCCTCGACGACAAAGGTTCTTCTGGGAAGATCATCCGGAAGTGGCCGCCTGCCGTTGTGATTGGCATTTTTGCGTTTTGGCGCGGTCTGGTCTTTGACTGTTTCTCTATTGCGATCTTCTATCTTAGCTTGAACTTCGGTATAAAGATTCTCAAATAACAACCTCTGCTGAGGGTCAAGCTTCTCGCTCTTTTTGCCGAACAACTGTCGCTTGAGATAATATAACTGCCCCTGAAGATCATCTATCTGGCCAAGTAATGTCAACACCATTTGCTGTAAAGTACTCACATTGGTGGGCAATTGTTCTATAGAAGTGTCTGCTGTTATCTTTGCTGGTGTTGTCATTTAAGGCAAGAAATATAAGAAGAATTATCATCATCCATAACGATGAGATAAGTCTAACAAAGATGTGCGAAAAGTCAAGGAAAAAATACTAAAAATGTTAAATATTTTTAGGCGAGAAACCCTATAAAGGCATTTTACGTTCATAACGTTTCCGCCTTCTTGCCTTGAATAAATCTATGCCTTCAAGTATCCAGGTCAACTTGGCGATGTCAACTTCAAGTGATGCTGTCTTGGACGAAGATTTAAGTTTTTCAAATGTGCCTTCCTCCAGACGTTTATACCAAATGACAAATCCGGTTCTGTCCCAGAACAATATTTTGCACTTGTCGCCTGACTTATTGAAAAAGACAAACAGATGCCCACTGAACGGATCCTTTAGCATAAAACTTTCCGTCAGCATAGAAAGTTTATTAAACCCGCATCGCATATCGGCAGGCTGGGTATAGATGAATATCTTTACTGATGATGGAAGCGTCAGCATAAACCCGCCTCACATAAAGCTGAAAGCACATTGGTTAATGTCTTGTTGTCGGCTCCGGTGCTTATTCGCAAAGTATTGCCCGATAAAAGAAGAAGTTCTAAACCGCACGGCTTCTCCGATGGCATCGACACCTTTATGAAAGCTGAAGAACCCTGTTCTTTTTGTTTGTCATCTTCAGGTTCATCGACTTTGGTCAACTTTTTTCGCCAACTGTAAAATGAGGGCTCTGACAGACCCTCCTGTTTACAAAACTGGCGAACGGAAAGCCCGCTTGATTTAAATGTTTCCAATACCATCTGCCAGAACTGTAGCTGGTCGGTATCCGACTTCTGCCGTTTGTCCATGATCGTGCTCCTAAAAAATCAAGAGCGATTATTCACTTTTCAAAGAACCAGACAAGATGTCCTTGGTCAAGACCTTACGGTTATTGCTTTTTACAGAGCAAAACCAACGATATTAGGGTATCTGACAAGCTTTTAAGCTTACCATTTGTTCAATTTGCATAAGACACAAGGAATTTTTGACGCCTGCGTCAAAAGTAGTTCACCACAGAAAACATCATAACTTATTGTAAATTAAGCTAGTTATATGGATTTTAGGGTTGACAGGCAGATGCGGCTATGTATAATGTAAGCTCTTCTATAGCAAATACTTGGAGCGATTATGCATAAAACTGTCAATCCACAACAAACACGGCTTTTCGACCCGTTTATGCTGTGTATTCTTGCCTGTTCGATTATCTCTCAGTTCGCAAGCAACCATATTCGTCAATCCAAACACAACGAAACGTAATTATGGCACAAACAACATGAAGCAGAAACAAATAATTTTCAGGCTTCTTTTCCCAACGCGTCAAGATGCGGCGAAAGCGGTTGGTTCATCCAGCTATGTGTCCTCTCTACAACCCAGCGGCGAGCCTTGAAGCCAGCCTCACGCTTAATGGCTTGTGCCTCTTCGCCACGCGAACTAATATGAGCAGTATAGCCAAACTCTTTCACCAAGTCTCGTACCTCACCAGAATCATAACCCTTATCCAAACACATTCCCTGCGATTTTTTCTTCTTAGGCTTAGGCCGTTTTACCGGAATACTTTTTATCGTCGCCTTTGCCATTTGTAACTTCACGACCAACTGCATCTTGCCGAGTTCTTTGAAAAGTTGATAATCGGCTCATGATTAATTTTGGAGGTAATCATGGGCAAGAAGCAAAAATCAGATGCTGACCAGCGGCAGTTCTGGCAGATGGTAATGGAGACCTGGCAGTCCAGCGGTTTATCCGTTCGCCG
>JBDRHL010000188.1:0-10390 GCA_043816955.1 Planctomycetota bacterium
GCTATCAACAGTTGTGGATGTTGGAAGCAAAGCTGAAAGAGTTAGCTGAAGAAGAAAGAATTGACGGAAACTCAAGGGTAGCGTAAACTATGATAAATGGAGTGGCCATTCAAACCTCCAACTACGATCGGGACAACGTCACGGCAACTATTGATTACTGCTTCAAACCTTTCCTCTTTCTTTATAGCAGGTATTATTATAATTCTCTACCATTTAATGGTAGAACCAAGGAGGAATAAAAAAGCCAAATTTAAAAATAAAAACTTAAAACGTGATAATATTTTAAACGATCCCCAAAAGATTATAGGTTGGGTTAGTACTGAAATTCCAATCAACGATGAGACCGAGGATTTGTTTAATCACAAACACATCGCAAAAAAAATCAGAGAACTAATTGGCAAAGGGAATAATAAAAATATTGGGATAATTGGAGGATATGGAAGTGGTAAAAGTAGTATTATAAATTTAATTATCTCAGGAAAGACCAAGGAAGAGATATTCTGTAAAATCGAAGGGTGGGGATTCAAAGAAAATACGGCTATCGAACACATTCTGCAGTTAATTATTGAGGATTTAAAGCTTCATTTTGATTGTCTTTCAATTTCAAATCTTCCAAAGCAGTACCATGAAGCAATGAACAAAAGCAGCAATAATATACTTCCTATCCTTGGTTGCTTTTTTCAAAGGACTCGAAACCCAATAAATATATTAGAAAAAATTGACTCGATTCTTGAGTGTGTAAATAAAAAACTTATTATAGTTCTTGAAGATATTGATAGGAATATTAATGATGCGGTTTTTTATAATGAAATAGCATCATTCTTGAATGTAACTAAAAATTTCAAACGCATCTCTTTCATCATAGCTATTGGTCCCCAAAATAATCTGGACTTAATCTTAACAAGGTTGTGTGAGCACAATGAATACATACAGCGAATTGATAACAAGGAAGTTATTTCTGTAGGTAATATTTTGACAGATTACTGGCACAATCTTTGGCCAAGTGACATAATAATTCATGGGCGTGAAAACGTTATACATTTTCTTGGTTTTCCCAGAAATGACCAAGAAGAGCTTGTCTTCCAAATATCAGGACGCCAAAGACCTATTGATTATATCAGTCAGCTATTAGCCACTCCGAGAAAGTTAAAGTCAGCCATGAGAGAGGTTGATATGCTATGGCAACAGTTGCATGGGGAAATTGATTTTAGGTCTTTTTTACTGGCTACAATCTTAAGAGCTGTTGCACCGGAAGCATACAAATTTATAAATGAAAAAATACAAGCATTAAGGGATTTAAGCAATAGGAATCCATCTAATTCAAGGGACAAATTAGAGGAAGGCAGCAAAGCATTAATGGCAGACTGGGAACAGGCTGTAAGGAATGTATCATGGCATGTTGAATCTGCAAGAAAGATCATATGTATTTTATTCCCTATATTTAGGAGGATGCCGCAGGATGATGCGATTAGTTTCTTAATTGATGAAAAAACGATACAAGGATTTATAGATGACTCTATAACTGATTACTGGAAGAGAATCAATATTGGGAGATTACTGCCAGATGAAACAGGCGACCAGGTAATTTTAAAGGCAATTGAAGGTTGGAGAAAAGATCATTCACAAGAATTCTATATCCATAATGGAAAATGTTTAACTTTATCAAATGCGATTTTTAACGTGGATGGCTTAGATGGTAAATTTGAAAAGTTTGGTTTTTTATTGGAAGGCAAAGAAATTCGTGAATTAGCTTCAGAGTTATTTGAAAAAGCCTTGAGGAAAGAAGGTAATGAAGCAGAACAGGAATTATGCCCTGGCTTTGCTAACTTATGGAGATTGTCTCTTAAAAAGAACTATTCAGGACATAAAGATTGGCTTGTAAATGAGATCGAAAAAGCATTGGACGTTAGTTTGCATTTTTCTCATGATTTATATTATTTTTGGAGATATCAACATGATTACGACATCAAAGCGAAAACGCCAACACCGGAATTGAGAAGAGAACTTGTCGAAACCTTCCGAAAGAAATTTGAAGGAAAATCAGAAAATCTCGTATCTATTCTCAGCCAAAGAAATCCTTGGGGACTGTGCCACATAGTATATTTAGAAAGAGAACAAGATTCAGAAGAATGGGGATGGTTGGGGCAAGAGTTGCTTGAGGCAGCAACTATAAACACAAAATTAATGGTAAGTTATATAGCATGTTTGGTTTCTAGCAGCAAACTTGTTCATAGCCCGGACCCTGAAGTAGGTAGATATTATGATGTCAGCATTCAAGTCGAAATAATCAATAAAATATTTGGAGCTAAAATTAAAACCGTGATGCAGTTGTTAAGCAAGGAATTCGAATACCCGGAGCTAGTTGATAATTATAAGCATGCACAGACAAAAGCAGTAATACATGGTGTAAGGGAAGAAGCAAGGGAGTGGTTAAAGGCGAAATGAATAACCCTGCGGCAAGACCGCAGGGTATCAAAAACTTTTATAAGGAAAAATCCGGTTCTTCACCCTGTGGCAAGCCACAGGGAATTATTAAATTCAGGCCCTCCTGCTCACTTCGCAACAAAACTTATCTCAGCGCCTTTGCGGGGAAAAATAATCCCTACCCTCCACCGTTGCCTTCCCTTTATCGTTTTGGCCATTCGGATTTTGAATTTCGTGTTTGTTTCGGATTTCGTCCTTCGAATTTTTTCGTCTCTCTCGGTGCTCCTCGCAGATAACCCCCAACCCCAAGTCCCCTGCCTCTTTTTCCCCAATCCAAAATCGCAAATCCAAAATCGTCTGAATCCCCCATCCCCCAAGCCCTTCCTCTTTTCGCCTAATCCAAAATCCAAAATCGCAAATCCAAAATCGTTTGAATCCCCCGGATTCAAACAATTCCCGCAGGTCCGCAAAATCGTTACAACCGTTAAACTCGCTATATTTTAACACGAAAAAAATCGAAAAAATGGTACAAAAGCAGTACAAAACCGGATAAGAACTGGGTAAAAAAATGCGCACTTTTCGCAAAAAATGACCCAAAAATCCAAAAAAATTCACCCTTTTTCACCACCCAACCCCCAATATCTGCCCAAAAACAAGCATTTCCCCCCTCAAAACCTCCCCCAAAACCCCAATTCCCGACTAATTTTTCCACATAACTCCCCCCGCGCAAGCCCATTTCTCTCCCCTTTCCCGTGTTTTTATTCGCTTCACTAACCGCATACAAAATCGGGTGGACTTTTGTTGATTATCATTCTATTATGTAGAGTTCACTTATATTTTTAACAAGTCCGTATTTCCGGAAAGGAAGAATATATGCCGATATTCGAGTACAAGTGCAAAAGCTGCGGTAGCCTGACTGAGTTTCTTGAGCTTGCCGGCAGGCCCGGCAAACACATCTGCCAACACTGCGGCAGCAGTAGCCTTGAAAAACAGTTCTCGACGTTTTCTGCCCGCGTGAAGGCCCCCGCACCGCTGGGCCCCGCAAAATGCCGCGAATGCCCATCCAGCCGGACATGCCCCAACGCGACAGGATAGGACCTTTCAATTCAGGAGACTCCGGAATAACATGGAATCCAAAAAAGCCAGCTACGATTTTAGTGTAATTGAAAAGAAATGGCAGCGGTGCTGGCAGGACAACAAGACCTTCAAGGCCGTTGACTGCGACGCGTCAAAACCCAAGTATTACGTGCTGGACATGTTCCCCTATCCCAGCGGGCAGGGTCTGCACGTCGGCCATCCGGAAGGATATACCGCCAGTGATATTGTCGCTCGTTACAAGAGGATGAAGGGGTTCAATGTTCTGCACCCTATGGGCTGGGATGCCTTTGGCCTGCCTGCTGAGCAGCACGCCATCCAGACCGGCACACATCCTGCCAAAACGACCCGGAAAAACGTCGACAACATGCGACGCCAGATCAAATCTCTCGGTTTCAGCTACGACTGGGACCGGCAGGTCGATACAACCGACCCCGGCTATTACAAATGGACGCAGTGGATATTCCTGCAGATGTTCAACAGCTACTTCGACCAGGCCGACCAGAAGGCAAAGCCTATCGAGCAGTTGCCCATACCACAAGGCCTGAGTGAAGAACAAAAGCGAGAATATATTGATGAGCATCGGCTTGCCTATGAGGCAGAGGTAGCTGTAAACTGGTGTCCGGCACTGGGAACGGTTCTTGCCAACGAGGAAGTCCTCGGCGGCCTGAGTGAGCGAGGAGGCCATCCTGTTTTTCGCAAACCCATGCGACAGTGGATGCTGCGGATCACCAGCTATGCAGAAAGACTCCTGGAAGACCTGGCTGAAGTCGACTGGTCCGAGTCCATCAAAAAGCTGCAGAGGGACTGGATCGGTAAAAGCACCGGCGCGGAGGTTGATTTCAGGGTTGACGAGCACGATGAGGTTATACGGGTGTTTACCACTCGGCCTGACACGCTCTTCGGCGCGACCTATATGGTATTAGCACCTGAACATCCGCTCGTAGATAAAATTACTCGTGAGGACAGAAAAACAGACGTTCAAAAATATCGCGAAGAAGCTGCTCGAAAAAGTGATCTGGACAGGACCGACCTGGCAAAGGAAAAAACTGGTAAACCGACCGGTGCTTTTGCCATAAATCCGGTTAACAACAAAAAAATACCCATCTGGATAAGCGATTATGTGCTCATCAGCTACGGCACCGGTGCGATTATGTCCGTGCCTGCGCATGATGAACGCGACTTTGAATTTGCCAAAAAATTTGCACTTGAGATTATACCGGTTGTTGAACCTGACGATGCGGCCCTTGCCGGGCAGGTTAAAAGAGGCCAGGCCTGTTTCATCGGCGACGGCAGGGCGATTAACAGCGGTGAGTTTAACGGCCTTACAACCGCTGAATTCAAGGAGCGGATAACAGCCCAACTGGAGGAAAAAGGACACGGTAAAAAGGCGATAAATTACAAGTTGCGCGACTGGCTGTTCAGCAGGCAGCGATACTGGGGCGAACCTTTCCCTCTGATTCACGCCGACGACGGCCAGGTGATTCCACTTGCCTGCGAAGAGCTTCCTCTTGGGCTTCCGCAGATGGAAAGCTACGAGCCCAGCGGCAATGGCGACCCTCCTCTTGCCAATGCAGTGGACTGGGTCGAACTGACACTACCTGACGGACGCAAGGGCAGGCGTGAGACAAATACGATGCCGCAGTGGGCGGGAAGCTGCTGGTATTATCTGCGATATCTTGACCCTGCAAATGATAAACGCCCCTGGGACAGCGACAAGGAAGAGTACTGGATGCCTGTCGATCTGTATATCGGCGGCGCTGAACATGCCGTGCTGCATCTTCTTTATTCGCGGTTCTGGCATAAGGTGCTTTATGATCTGGGTTATGTAACCACCAAAGAACCTTTCAAAAAGCTGGTCAACCAGGGGATGATCCTCGGTGAAGACAGCCAGAAGATGAGCAAGTCCCGCGGCAACGTTGTCAATCCCGATAAAGTGGTCGCCGATTACGGTGCTGATTCCATGCGTCTTTATGAGATGTTCATGGGGCCTCTGGAGGCTTCCAAGCCGTGGAATATGCAGGGTGTTGAGGGAGTGCATCGTTTCCTTCAGAAGGCATGGAGGATGGTTGTCGATGAGGAAACCGGCAGGCTCAGCAGCGCTATCCGGCAGGTGGAACCTGACGAGCAGACATTAAGGCTCCTGCATCAAACGATAAAAAAGGTGGGCAGTGACATTGAGACATTTGGATTTAATACCGCGATAAGCGCAATGATGATTTTTGTGAATCATCTAAGCAGAACAGACACCCGGCCCATATCGGTAGTGGAGAAGTTTGTTCTGATCCTGTCACCTTTTGCGCCGCATATTGCCGAAGAACTCTGGGAGAAGCTCGGACACAACAAGAGTCTGGCTTATCAGGGCTGGCCTGAATATAATGAACAGCTTGTGAAAGAAAAAGAAGTTGAGCTTGCCGTGCAGGTCAACGGCAGGGTTCGCAGCCATATAGTCGTCCAGGCCGACGCCGACGAAGAAGTCATCAAAGAAAAAGCCTTTTTGATCGACAGGATTCAAACAGAAATAGCCGGCAGGAAAATAAAAAAGGTCGTTGTGATAAAATCACGCCTGGTCAACATAGTTGTGGGATAGAAGTATGTTTACGGAAATTGAAGCAAAGCTTAAGGTCGAATCCTTCGAGGAGGTCGTTTCGAAGCTGGAGGAAAACAACGGTCTGTTTGAGGCCGAGCAGCTTCAGAATGATCATTATTTCGATGACCATGACAGGACGCTGACAAAAACGGATAATTGTCTTCGGATCAGGCAGCAGGTCTCACAGGGCCGGGAAACTATTTTTCTGACTTACAAAGGCCCAAAGGCAGCGACGTCATTGAAGCAGCGTGACGAGATTCAAATCAAAATCGATGATTTCGAAGCGGGGATGAAGATGCTTGAGTCCCTGGGATATGAAAGGGTTCTTTTCTTTCAGAAGAGGCGTCAGCTCTGGCTTCTTGGGCCGTGCAGGGTTTCACTCGATGAGCTGCCTGTTATCGGGACGTTTGTCGAGATAGAAGGGCCCGGCGAGGAGGAAATCCATGTTGTTCAGGGCCGTCTCGGATTGTCCGGCGCGAGCCACATCGCCAAAAGCTATGCGGAAATGATATGTGAGGCAGCCTCTCTTGAGGGCCTCGGATTGACAGAGTTTTATATTGAACCCTAGCCGGGTATATTGCTTCTGAGGCTGTTATGCCATGAACCCCAAAGACGGATACATAGCTTATATTGCCAATCCCAAAGCTGGATCATCCGGCGCCAAACCTTTGCCTGTTCAGTTCAGACAGTACCTTGAGTCGAAGGGGTTCGAAGTCCGCTACAAACCGACTGTTTCCCTGGAACATGCCTGTGAGCTGGCAACGGAAGCGGCGGTGGACTTCAGCTGCGCTCTTGTGGCAGCGGCGGGCGGTGACGGAACTATCCGCGAAGTCGCCCACGGGCTGGAGGGAAGCGACAAACCAATGCTGGTCGTGCCATGCGGAACGGAGAATCTTCTTGCCAATGAACTTGGGTTTGATGAAAAAGTATCAACGACGATAAAAACATTCGAGGAGGGTTGTACTCACGAACTTGACCTGGGAAGTGCCAACGGCAAATGTTTCACATCGATAGCCGGGTTCGGCTTCGACGGGGAAATAGTGAAACGCGTACACGGCCGGCGGACAGGCCATATAGTACACATGGATTACTTCCGGCCTATATGGAATACCTTCTGGTCGTACAGCTTTCCGAATATAGCAGTTGAGATAGACGCCCAGGCGGTTTTCGAAGGACCGGCCCTTGTGTTTGTAGGCAATATTTCGAGATATGCCCTTGGACTCGAGATTCTGCACAATGCCAGGTTTGATGACGGCCTGCTGGATGTGTGCATCTACAAATGCCGTTCCAGGATGCGACTGGTGGGACATTCTTTTCTGACGATTCTGAAACAGCACACTAAATCCGATGATGTGATTTACCGACAGGGCAGGAAGATTACGGTAAGCTCTGATACCAGGCAGGTGCAGACGGAAATAGACGGTGATCCCGGCCCGCCGATGCCGGTTCAGATAGAAGTGATTCCCCATGCGGTAAAAGTTCTGATTCCTAAAGGAGGCAGGCCCGCAGGAATACGAAGAAGACTTATTCGAATACTGGATTAGTTTTCAGGTAAGGTGTATGGAAGTATCAAAGTTTCAAATCGGAGATATTGAGATCGGTCCGGCGGATGGGCTGTTTGTAATTACCGGGCCGTGTGTTATTGAAAGCGAAAGCCTCTGTCTGAAGATCGGACGGATCCTCCGGGAAATCAGTGATTCGCTCGGCATCGGCGTCATGTTCAAGGCAAGTTTTGATAAAGCCAATCGCAGCAGTATATCGAGTTATCGCGGCCCCGGTCTTGAAAAGGGTCTTGAGATTCTCAGCAGGGTTCGCGAAGAGACAGGGCTTTACATTGTGACCGATGTTCATGAGCCTTGGCAGGCGAAAAAAGCGGGAGAGGTTGTCGATTGTCTTCAAGTTCCCGCGTTTCTGTGCAGGCAGACGAACCTTCTGTGCGCATGTGCTGAGACGGGAAAAGCGGTAAACGTAAAAAAAGGCCAGTTTGTCTCCCCTGCAGAAATGAAAAACGTCGTAGAAAAGATTCGCTCGTGCGGCAACAACAGGATAATCCTGACGGAGCGGGGGACCTTTTTCGGTTATAACCGTCTTGTAAACGACATGTGCGGGATCAAAACAATGCAGCAGTTGGGTACAGCGGTTGTCTTTGATGCCACCCACAGCACTCAGCAGCCCGGCGGACTTGGCACCACAAGTGCGGGCAGGCGCGAGATGGCGCCGGTTCTGGCGTGTTCAGCGGTGGCGGCAGGGGCAAATGGTCTATTCCTCGAGGTTCACCCCGAACCTGACGAAGCCAGGTGCGATTCAGCTTCAATGATGCCTATTGACTGGTTAGAGGAACTTCTGCGGAAATGCAAAAAGATATACGAGGTTGTCAACGGCTGACTGTTCGTTTTTTTATTGGCTGACAGCCGTTAGGGGATGGCTGTCAGATCGGCATAGCGCTGGTCGATATCGAGCCAGTGCCGGCCAAACACTGCCAAGTCGAGCAGATTGATTATGTTGTCGGGCCAGATGTCCGCCGGCAGATCCGGAGCGGACCACAGCCACTGTCCAAGCAGGTAGTCCAGGTCTTTGAAATCGACAACATAGTTCAGGTCAAAATCACCGACAAGAGGCTCGAGTATCTCAAAAGCGATTGCATAACTCGGTGTTTCATCCGCGGTTCTGTTGACAATCTTTATAAGATACTCGCCGGGGACAGTGATAAGCAGGTCGCACTTTTCCAGGTTGTCCCTGGGATTAAGGCCATTCAGGGTTTCACTGAAGATCGGGTCGGGTTCGGCAGGTTCGTATATCTCCAGGTCGAGGTTGGCATTATAAGCGGTCAGTTCATTTTCGCTGATGATGCCTTTTGGAACCCGATCCTTCAGCTCAATTCTTCTATCCCAGCAGAGCGTAACAATCAGGCGATCAGCCTGACCAACGTTTGCGATATAATAGTTGTCTTCCTGATATGGTGCAACCGAGTCGAAAGCCCAGCCTTTGCTTTCGAAGCTTGCCTGATCCGGGTATATTCTTTGTGCCATGAGTGTTTCGTAAGCACGCAGCGCATCGATTCGCCCGTAGCCCCGCTGGTAGTTGAAAACGCTGCCTGCTGTCGAAGCACCTTGCTTGGTATCAATGTTGGGAAAGGCGCTGTTGACAATAACCGCCTTGATGACTTCGTGTCTGTCATCGTCCAGGACGGGTGTCTGTTCTGCCAATCCGAGCAGCAGCGCTCCAACAGCTACAGTGTGAGGCGCTGCCCAGCTTGTTGCCCCTCCGCCATCCCGTTCGGTGTCGGCCCATGCGGAGAAACTCCCGCTGGCAGGGACGGTCTGTGCGTCGGCTGGCGCGACGATGTCGGGCTTTCGCCTTGCGTCAAGCGTTGGGCCTGGATTGCTGAGCGATCCAACCTGTCGATAGACATAGTCGTTGCCGGGGTCGTTGAGCCTGAGTCCGCCGGTGGTAATTCCATTATAGGCGTCTCCAACGACGGAGATGTGGGACATTGAATTACCGGCTGCATTTGCGAAGAGGATGTTATGCTCGTATGCATAGTAATCATATAATCTGCTGGGAAAGCTGTCGCCGTTTTCGAAATTCGGATCGGAGCTTTGCCACTGCACGCCGGTAACGATCGCTTGGCAGTTGTAAGTAAGCACGAGTTTTCGCAGAGCTTCTTCGACATCACCGATTCTGATGCTGTGGATTTCGGCGTCGGGTGCGATACCTACGTCATCGGGGTGCGTCGCCGAGCCGCGACTTGCGATAATGCCTGCTATTCTGGTGTCGTGCCAGCATGGATCGACAGGAAGACCGTAGGTGGTGTGGTTGAATATGTTGTTGCTATCAAATGCTTCATGAGGCAGGTAGACGTTTTGTGAACCTATTATCCCGATCTTTATTCCATCGGCGAACTGGCCGTACAGGTCCTGCACCTCACGGGCATTAGAGCCTTGAGAAGTTGTTGACTCGGCTAGCGCGAATACAGCCACAGGAAGAAGAGCGCACAGCAAAAATCCCCGCCTTACAGACATTACAGATGCCACAAACCTTCCTCTCACTACTCCTCCCGGTGCTAGCGTATTATCCGATTCAGGCTAAGATATTATACCACATTGAGCAGGGTTTTTGAAGAGTCTAATAAGAAAAATATCGAGACTGTAGCAAATTTACCGGCATAGCAGTGCTCTCTTTCTGGTATTATGGAGTATGTTCACGGTTTCGTTGCGGCCACGAGCACGTGCATCTCGTAGCATGTCGATCGCAATTCGCTGGTTTATATGGTCTCTGGTT
>JBDRHL010000189.1:0-3405 GCA_043816955.1 Planctomycetota bacterium
AATCCCGGATAATAATAAAGAAAAAGCCTTAAATGCCCTGAAACCTGACATAGCGGAACATTTGGGCAAAAAGTAGTAAAAGGATATATTTTATGGGAACACGCAGAGACAGACTCGATAGCAGACGGGCAAAACAACAAAAAATGGCCAAAAGAGTGCTTTATTAACCACAGATTTCACCCCAGTGAGATAACGTTTTACTATCTCACGGGGCAGGCGGATTTTTTAACCACGAAGCGGCTGTGTTAGATTTCAAGTATTTTTTACAGAATTTTGTGGAGTCCATAAAGTTTGATTCCTAACCATAGTATTTAGAATAATCAGCAACTTACGCATACAGGCGGTAATGACTACCTTGTAAGCTTTGCCCTTTTGCTTAAGACGCTCTGCAAGTGCACGTATAACAGGATTAAAACGACAGGCTGTAAACGCAGCCATATACAGCACACTTCGGACGTCTTTTCTGCCGCCCCAGATGTGTGCTTTGCCGTCAGATTTTCCAGACGAGCGGTCCCACGGGGCCAGGCCTGCAAGGGCGGCGATTTCCTGCCGATTGAGTTTGCCGAGTTCGGGCAGATTGGCGATGAGCATTGCGCTTGTTTGCGGGCCTACGCCGGGAGTACTCCGGAGGATACGGTCTTTGTTTTTGAAGTTGGCATCGGAATCGATATATTCTCGGATGAGCCTGTCGATTTCATCTATCTGGAAGTTGAGTGTTTTTATCATTTTTTGAATGCTCTTTTTGACCTTTGGGTGGTGAATCATAAGCAGACGATTGGATTCCTGAGTTCGCAGGCCGTTGAGCTGTCGGCGTCTTTTGACAAGTTCAGACAACTCAGCAGTTTGGGGCGTAGAATGTGTATTAGGTGCAGGTTTGACTATCTGTGCGAATCTGGCCAGTACCTGTGCATCAATGGGGTCTGTTTTAGCCCATTGGCCCATACCTTTGGCGAAGTCACGTACCTGCCGAGGATTAACCACGACAACAGGCAAAGAGTCACTGAGCAATTCGGCAGTGAGTGGACGTTCATAGCCGCCGGTAGCTTCAAGAACGATGAGAGCGATAGTGTGATTTTTGAGCGATTTAGAAAGCTGGCGATGTCCCTTGCGGGTGTTTGGCAGTTGAGTTTTGAGGACGTTTGGTAAGGTTGCGACATGAAATGTTTCTTTTGCGACATCGATACCGACATAAACAGGTTCAGACATGGTTTTCTCCCTTACTTGCAAATACGAACTCACCGAGCGAGTGGGTCGCCGGCGGTTCAAACGGCTGTTCGGGCTAGTCCCACGGTGGCGGCGAGGATCCCGCTTCGTGACGGCCTCGCGGACCTGGGCACGACCGATCTCTCGTCGCCGATTGGTGTTGGCTCGGCTCGCTACGCTCGCCTTTCCAACACCAAGGTTACCAATGAGACTATTATCAACCATGACTGATGTCAACATGCAAGGCACGAAGAACACGAAGAAATATTTAATCGCGGATTTTTTAGCCACCTATGAAGAGCTCAAAGTCAAGTAATAAAATTCCTTTTCCCTCATTTTTTTGCTTTGAGGGCATCCTTCTTACGATATAGTCAGCTCCGATTTAATACTCAATCACAAAATCATTTATCTGAACAACCAATTTCTCAGCATTCAAGGCTCAGCTCGGCAATCTTAGAGGACATCAATAACCTGAAATAATTTACGGGCAATCGTATTAAACGTCGCCATCCACCTATAGGGGACTTGCCAGCCTGGCAGTCCATGCAGATTATTGAGGCATAGCAAAAAAGCGGCTCCGGTTCATTCACGAAATGGGGACTCCACAATAAGCAGGTCCAGTGGCTAAACAGGAACTCAGAGCCGGATAAAGACCTCGATACCATAAATATTACCTCGACAAAGCTGATGCTGTTGTTCTGCTCAATTCGATGCAGAGCAAATTTTCATTGAACTGACTGTTTGATTTCCACATTCCCCACATCACGGTCAGCAGCTTCCTGGCTACTGCGTGACGGGCGTTACTGGTAATTACACCATCTTTCACCATCCTTTCATAATAATCCTTGAAAGCATTGCTTTTTTGATTTATTGCACTGAGAGCAGCACCCAATACAGCATTTTTCAATGTTCGATTGACAGCCCGGGGCAATTGTAATCTTGCCGGTTTTGGTCTGCCTTTTTTGTCTGTCCCACTGGCTGATCTCTGAAGACCCACGCCACAATATTTCCACAACTTATTTTTCTGTTTGAACCGCCAGGGTGTATCCATAAAGGCAAATAAAGTAGTTGCGCGAATAAGGCCGATTCCGGGTAGTTCTTTCCAGAAATGGACGATAGGATATTTTTTGCTTAGTGCAATGAGCTGTTGTTTTGCAACCCTGGTTTGTTTTGCTGTAGCATCGTAGCCGATCCACAACATGTTTAGCTGTTTAGCCAAAGCAGGGTGTTTTATATTTGAAAGCCATTGACTTCGGCGCGATGAATCTCTAAGTACCAATCGTGGAATCTGAACCCCGTGCATTCTGCAGCGAGCACGGATTTTGTTTATATTGCGTACCGCATCACGAACCCGGTCGTGGTATAACGCAACCCAATGCTTTAATTGGGCTCGTTGGTCATCCTCGCTATGATAAACCGCCCGAAGATAATTGCCACGCAGCAGAAAGGCGAGCTTTGTGGCGTCAATTCTGTCGTCGCTGTCTCCGTCAGAGCTAATCAGTTTGTTTCGGCGAGGGTCGGAGGATATAAACTTATCCACCTTTTTGTTAAGATTGCGGTAGAGCCAGCCGGCCATTGGCCCTTCTTCTATTGCCAGATATTTTTTGCCCTGCAGTGATTCCAGGACATTTGATATGGCCGGTATTGTTGTTGGCACTGAATACCGAGCGATAATTTTGTTTCTTTTTTCGATTGCCAGTTCTGTACTGTTGTTATGCACGTCTGCTCCTATATAATAGGTACTCATTGAGGGCTCCTTTCGTATAAGGGTTAATAATCTACCGAATTATACTTGAGGATGCCCTCTCTTCATATCTTCACGAAAAAGCACACTCGTCTCGCGGTCGCCACGGCGCCCAGCCAGGGGCGTAGACCCGAGCCGTAGCCGGAAAATACACAAAAGACAACGAAAAATGACAAAAAAAGTGCTTGATAAGCACATAAATAGCTGGATCCCTGCATCCTGGGTCCCTGCCCCCTGCCTAAGACTTGCTGGGGCAGGCTAAAGCATGCAGGGATTCTGAAAAGCGAGGATAATGCCGGAAGTTCTTATATTGACGGGAATTGCTAGACGGTTAGAATATAGATAGAATAGTTCAGGACACAGAGAAAATAAATTAAAGGGAAAATTACCTTGTTTGAGCAAACCTTCAAGAATATAGACGACATCCTCCACAAAGACGCAGGCTGCTCAAGCGAGCT